>JAQVEB010000239.1 GCA_028698105.1 Petrimonas sp.
AAATTACGATTATCCCGAAGGAAATTACAAACAGCGCGAAAAAATCCTCCGCGAGCACCGCGATTACCAGTTGGGATTGCTGTGGACACTGGCCAACCATCCGAGGGTTCCCGCAAGCGTGCGCGCCTTTTACGGTAAATGGGGACTTCCGAAGGACGAATTTACCGGTACCGGTAACTGGACGCCGCAGTTGTACGTGCGGGAAGCGCGGCGTATGATCAGCGATTTTGTGATGACCACCCACCACTGCACGCAGGATTCCGTTTCGGCCGAACAATCGGTGGGCATGGGCGCGTACACCATGGACTCGCACAACGTGCAGCGCCACGTAACCAAAGAGGGATGGGTAAAAAACGAAGGCGACGTGCAAGTGGGCGGCTTTAAGCCGTACCCGATTGACTATCGCGCCATTGTACCGAAAAGGTCGGAGTGTGACAATTTGTTCGTTCCCGTTTGTTTGTCGTCCACACACATGGCGTTCGGTTCCATCCGCATGGAACCCGTGTTCATGATACTGGGGCAATCGGCTGCCGTTGCCGCCGTGCTCGCCATTGATGGCAATACTACCGTTCAGGACGTAAATTATCCAACGCTAAGAAGCAAGTTGCTGGAAAGAAAGATGATCCTTGAGTACAAGTAATAATCTGATTTCCGGATAAGAATAGGAATCAGAATAAGTTAATAAAGTTACTATCAGCAATTACCAAGGTGTGAAAGCCAAAATAAGGTAAAAAATGCATCCTAAAACCTTATTTTTATCAAGAGAAGCTTAGTAGCTGTGAATTTCAATGAAATCCAAACCTTATTACCTTATTTGATAGTTAAATGACTATTTTCCTAAACAGAATTCAGGCAATAAGGTCTAAGAAAAATCTCGCGATTAAAACCACTTTTTGCGTTTAAAATACCACAACATGGCCAGCGCGATCACGATCATGATGCCCCAGACCACAAAATAGCCGTTTCGGGTGTGTAGTTCGGGCATGTGGTCGAAATTCATACCGTAAACACCCACAATGAACGTCAGCGGGATAAACACAACCGAGTAAACAGTGAGCAACGCCATAATATCGTTTAGTTTCGTACTCATGGACGAGTGGTAAACATCCAGCGAATCGTATAGCACCTCGCGGTAATAATCCAGCATTTCTGTGGCCTGGTTAATGTTGTCCTGCAACTCCTTGTAATGCGTCTGGTTTTCTTCGCTGATGTAATCGGTATCGAGCTTCACAAGGCTCAGGATCATCTCTTTAGCCGGTTTAATATCGCGCCGCAGGTTATTCAGTTCGTGTTTGAAAACATTGATGATCCGCAGCGTCCGCTTATCTACGGAAAGGGTTATTTTTTCCTCAAAAGTTTCGACCTTTTCACCATAAACGCCCAAAATATAGATGTAGTTGTCTATGATCACGTCCAGCAGCGCGAAAGCCAGATAATCCACACCGGAATTGATGAATCGCGCCGTGTGTTTGCGAATGCGGTCGCGCACAGGGTCAAACACATCGCCCTGCTTTTCCTGAAACGAAATCAACATATTGTTCATCACCAAAATACTGATATTATCCACGACAATTTGTCCCGATTTCTCGTTGAATTCCAGCATTTTCACGGAAATAAAAAGCCCTTCGTCAAACTCCTCCACCTGAGCGCGTAATTGCGGATCCATAACGTCCGACATAATATCGGACGGAATATGAAAAATTTCCGCAACGTTCGTCATCAGTTTCTCATCGTGCAGTCCGTCAATATTTAACCACGTTATGGAGCCGGAATCTTTATAGGAACGCAGTTCTTCCACGTCATTGATCTCCTTTGTTACAACAGATTCCGATGAAATATTGATAACCGTCATCAATACTTCTTCCTCTTTTCGCTGTCCGCGAAATTTCATTTCGTACGGCGAGTGGCCGAGGTCTTCTTTGCGTTTTAGCGGGATGTAGGGCATACGGGTTGCGGGTTACGGGTTTAACCGGTTACAAAGGTAATGATTCCGTAAAACACACGCGCGAATTTTGGGAGAATTTTTGCAACAATCCCACTGGAAAGTAAGAAATAAAATGCTTACTTTTGTTGTATTCTAAAATAATCATTTACGCATATTATAAACTTTTCATTCACGAATGTTGTATCTTTATTGCGTAAATTACACGTTAGCGGTAATGGTACGACAACCCTCAACTTCATAAAACTTTCCAACTTTTTGGATACAACTTCAAGTGATTTGGACACTTTTAAAAATAAATTTCTTTATAATTTTGCAATAAACTAAAAACGAATTTTATGGACAATATCAAAAATGTGAAATTAGGAAGTCAAGGACTTGTAGTTCCACCAATTGGTTTGGGCTGTATGGGTATGACAGAGGTAATGGGAATGACTATGTATGGACAGGCCCCTCGCTCGCGCCGATTTGCAATCGGTGTGTTGCGAAGCAAACAATGTCTAACGACAGACACGCTTTACAAAAGCGCGCCAGCAAAGGGCACACACATCGGTTTTGCAAAAGCGGGGGTGAAGGAATAATTTAGAAGATTTTCGCAATTTTCGCCGCAAAAAACCATTTCGTTTTTTTATTTTTTGTAATTTTGAAAAACCGAAAATGGTTTTTGCTCAGTTCAGTGTTTATAGAAAGTTTCGGCTTTCTTAGCCCCGCCTTCGCAAAGCCGTTTCCCGTTGCACCGCATACTAAATAGCCCCTACAATTATGAAAACAAATGAAATATTAAGAGAACAGATTTTTGAGATTATAAAAAATCAACTCAGGGACAATGACCCACCTGAGACAAAAGATACATACGACCGATTGATTAAAAACGGATTTGATGATTTCCAAACCAGACAAATGATAGGACAATGTTTGGCTGTCGAGTTATTCAACGTTATGAAATTTGGAAAACCCTATAATAATGCACGATATATAAAGAATTTAAAAGCATTACCCAAAGAACCATTTGATTAAACTTCCCTCGCTCGCAGCCGATTTGCAATCGGTGTATTGCGAAGCAAACAATGTCTAACGACAGACACGCTTTACAAAAGCGCGCCAGCAAAGGGAATCATTTCGCGTGGTATCTTTCTTCCCTACTCTTCTAATTTCATCAAAAATATTTCCTCAAAAATTTTGCCAATTAAAATAATTTACTATTTTTGCAAAATCAACAAATAAAAATGCTGACCGTCGACTAAACAGTCATTCACGGAAAACAACTTCGGGGAGCTGTTAACTAAACAGTCATTCACGGAAAACAACTTCGGGGAGCTGTTAACTAAACAGTCATTCACTCAAAACAACTTCGGGGAGCTATCGACTAAATAGTCATTCACGGAAAGCAATGGATGGGACACTTTGACTAAACAGTCATTCACGGAAAACAACCTTGGGGAGCATTCGACTAAATAGTCAACGGGAGAAAACAATGTTGGGGAGGTTTCAACTAAACAGTTAAACACAAAAAACACGCGGGGGGAACCTTCGACTAACTGATTAAGCGTATCAAAACTCTTTTGTTAATTTAAAATTTTATGCGTATGAACAAATTGATTACTACTGCCCGTACCACCGAAGTGGACGACACATCAGACCGATTGCTTGTGCTTTACAACGATGAACCTGCTCTGGCGGACGAACCGTTTCTGAAACCGCTTTTCTGTAAAATGAAAACCCAATCAGACCAGATTACCGAAGCCATTAAACGCGACCGTATCCTCTCCGAAATGGAAGATGCCGATGCCGAGGTGGAAGCCCGGGTGCGCGCGCTTAACGCGATACTGAAAGGTTACAGCGCTATGCCCATGGAGGAATACAGCACGGCGGGAAAAGCGCTGTATGCCGTGATGCGCAAATACAAACTGAAAATCCTGGGACTGAGTTATGGCGAACAATCGTCCAACATCGAAGCTATGTTGATGGACCTCTTGGCACCTGAGCTGAAACCGCATATTGATGTCCTGGCCGGCGTACCTGAAGCCATTGCCAACGTGCGCACAGCGCAAACCGGTTTCACAGATAAGCGTGTGGCTTACGAAAAAGCCGTGGCGCTTAAAACAGGCGGTGCTTCGGCAACCGAATTGAAGAAACCGTTGCTGGAACTGATCAATTCGGGTCTTATTCCGTACCTTACGGCCGTTAGGAACGGCAACCCCGATATGTATGCGCACTTTGCCGACGCCGTTGCACAGGTAATAGACGACACCAACGCCGTTATCCGACGCCGCAGTGCGAAAGGAGAAAGTGAGGAAGGAGTGAAATAAATACGGTATTTTTTGACAAACAACCGCGGGTTACGAAATCTCTTTCATAACCCGCAGTTTATTTAAAGTAGCAGCTGCTTTGGAAGCAGCTACTACTTAATTGAACGAAGCTACAGGCATCGTCTCCCGGAAAACCCGTAACCCGATCACTCTTCCATCAGCACGTGCATAATTTCGCACGCCGATTTGGTAACCGAGCTTCCGGGGCCAAAAATGGCGGCAACACCCGCTTTGTACAGGAAATCATAATCCTGTGCGGGAATTACGCCTCCGGCGATCACGATGATATCGGGACGCCCCAGGCGTTTCAGCTCGTCAATTACCTGCGGAACCAATGTCTTGTGTCCGGCTGCCAGCGACGAAACGCCCAGCACGTGTACATCGTTTTCCACGGCTTGGCGCGCTGCTTCGGCCGGCGTTTGGAACAACGGCCCCATGTCCACATCAAAACCGCAATCGGCATACCCCGTGGCTACTACTTTAGCGCCCCGATCGTGCCCGTCCTGCCCCATTTTGGCGATCATGATCCTTGGCCTGCGGCCTTCTTTCTGTGCAAATTTGTCTGTGAGTGCACGCGCTTCTTCGAGCGTTGCATCTGCTTTTGATTCTGATGAGTACACGCCTGATATTGTTCTGATTACTGCATTATAACGTCCTACAATTTTTTCGCACGCGTCGGAAATCTCGCCCAGCGACGCGCGAACACGTGCGGCTTCTACGGCCAATTCCAACAAGTTTCCCTGTTTTGTTTCCACACATTCGGTAATAGCGTCAAGCGCTTTTTTTACCGCCTCGTTATCGCGGTTGGCTCTCAGTTGCGCCAAACGTTCGGTTTGTTGTTTGCGCACCTGCGTGTTGTCCACTTCCAAAATATCAATCGGGTCTTCTTTTTCGAGCCGGTAAACGTTGGTGCCGATGATCTTC
>JAQVEB010000240.1 GCA_028698105.1 Petrimonas sp.
ATATTTTAAGTCGTTGTCGGTGCTTTTAAGTATTTTGTTGTATTCGTTGCACGAACCAAGCACAAAAGCGAGAAACAACATAAAAATAATTCCGGTCTTTGTTTTCATCAAAAATCGTTTTTTAGGGTGCAAATTTACTGAAACTTTCGCATTAAAACTCAATATAAAGCAATTTTATTCTATTTTAGGATTTCCCCGACAAAAATTCGAGCAGGCTTTCCACGATATTCCGGTCGTTCGATAATCGGGGCACCTTGTTCTGTCCGCCGGCCTTGCCGCGCCAATCCATCCACCGGTAAAAACTGCCTTGCGGCAACGAACGGACTACCGGCTCGCCCAGCGACAGGTTGTAAGAGCGTTTGGCTTCGTAATCGGAGTTCAATTTTTTCAGCGAGTCATCTAACGTTTTGGCAAACAAATCCATATCCGCAGGATTAAGTTCAAATTCAATAAGCCATTCATGCGCTCCGTTGTGGCTGTCGCCAAAATAAACCGGGGCAGCAGTGTATTCGTTTATCTTCGCGTTGGTCGCTTTGCAGGCCATATCGAGCGCCTTGTCGGCATTGTCAATGATCAATTCTTCTCCGAAGGCGTTGATAAAATGCTTTGTGCGCCCCGTTACCCTGAAAAGGTACGGGCGGATGAACGTAAACTCAATGGTGTCGCCGATCTTGTAACGCCATAAACCGCCGCTGGTCGAAATAACCAAGGCATATTGTTTGCCCGCTTCCACCTCTTCCAGCGTCAGCGCTTTGGGGTTCTCGCTGTTCCACTCTTCCACGGGAAGAAACTCGTAATAAATCTCGTTATTGAGCAACAACAACATATCTTTCGATTCAGGCGTAAACTGAACCCCGAAGAAACCTTCGGATGCGTTGTACGTTTCCCAATAGCGCATACCGTCCTTCGGAATTATCTTCCGAAATTGTTCTTCAAACGGCAAAAAACTCACGCCGCCGTGAAAAAAAACCTCAATGTTGGGCCATACTTCGGGGATGGTCTTACCGGTTACTTCCGTGATCTTTTTAAGCAAAACCAGCATCCACGATGGAACGCCCACCAACGACCGAATATCGGTTTTTACGGCATATTCCGTCAGCTTCTGCAATTTTTCTTCCCAATCGGCAATCAGCGCGATGTCTTCGGGCGTTCGCGCTCTTTTTGCGATCACCGGCAGGTTTTTTATGAGAATGGCCGAAATATCTCCGGTGAAAATTCCGTCGCCGATTTGGTTCAACTGCTTACTGCCGCCCAGCACCATGGATTTTCCGAAGATAAAAGCGGAATCGGGATAATGCCTCGCATACATTCCGAGCATCTGATAACCAGCACGATAATGAGAGTTTTTAAGCGATTCCTCCGTTACGGGAATATACTTACTTTTGTCTTCGGTTGTACCGGAAGACATGGCAAACCATTTCACGGGAGAGTCCCACAGCACATTTTCTTTTTTCTCTACAATAATCTGATCGAGATAAGGCCGAAGGTCTTCGTAAGACGATACCGGAACACGTTTGCGAAAATCATCTTTACCGGTGATTTTCGCAAATGCTTTTTCGTGGCCGAATAACGTATTTTTACCGTGCTCAATGAGGTAATCAAACGTATTTTGCTGAAAATCAATGGGATTTTCTGCAAATTTCTCAACCGGTTTGTAGTATGAAGAAAGTATGGATTGTGCAATACGCCGGATCATTCGGTGCTCTATTTTTTCTGTTGCAAAGTTAGCAACCAGTTTTCATTAAAAATGAAAACTGAACATAAGATTTTAATAAAAAATGATAAAAGAGACGGTATTTTAGCCTATCCGGCTGATTTTTCGCAGTTTTTCCTCGTCAATGATCTTTATTTTTCGCCCGTCAATGGTGATAATGTGTTCATCTACAAAGGTTGATAACGTGCGGATGGCATTGGATGTGGTCATGTTCGATAAATTTGCCAGATCTTCGCGTGCAAGATAAATGTTTATGGTTGCGCCATCTTCCTCCAGGCCGTAACTTTCTTTCAGAAAGATCAGCGATTCGGCCAGGCGGCCGCGAATATGTTTTTGGGTCAGGTTCACCACGCGCTGGTCGGCAATACCCAGATCGGTGGACAGCAGTTCGATGAAAAACATCGCGAAATTACCGTTCTTGCGGAGAAATTCTTCGATAATCTCCATGGAAATGAAACAAACGGTTGAAGCTTCAAAAGCCGAAGCAGAGGTTACAAACTGCTCTTTGGCAAAATATGCTCGGTAGCCGAAATATTGTACGGGGCGTATCATTCGGATAATTTGGCTCCGGCCTCCTACCCCGCTTTTAAAGATTTTCACCTTTCCTTTAAAAAGACACATCAGATCCTTCGGTTGCTCATCCTCGAAATAAATCATCTCGTTTTTCTTGAAATTCATTATTCGCGCGTCTTTGCGAAGCAGCTCCCGCTCCGCTTCGGACAACATTCTCCAAATATCAGATAATGTAGATGATAAGTCTATTATGTCTTTCTTTCTTTTTAACATCCTGCTTTACAACAATGTTATATAACACAAAATTACAAAATATTTCAACTGATTGTAACAAAATAGAAAGATATTTTGCGTTTTTTGTAAAACAATGCGTTATCGTCGGCTGCCACATCACTTCTTTTTCTAAAAAAATGAGTAAGTTTGTAACCAAATTTATGCAAATCAAATACATCACATCGTTACTTTTATTTTTTGCAACGTCTTACATCTATGCTCAAAAGCCGCTTCCAATGGATTCTGTGTTAAAAAGAGCGATGAGCGCTGCCGAAAGATACGACGGCCTGGTAGAAACCTACGAAGCCGATGTGTATATGCGTACGTATGTTGAGACGGTGAAAAAGAATTTTTTTTACAAATACACCCACTTAATACCGAATTTTGTCCTCTTCGATCCGAAATCGGATGAGGCGGTAATTGAAACGATCAGTAAACTCAATCACACGTATCCTAACCATTACGTACAGGATGTGAAACATGTAAAAGGAACCATTACACGAAAAAAAGACATTGAAATGATTCCTTATAACTTTCTGAATATTAATGTTTATGATGAGACTTCTTTCGATGATAGTTTCATTATGCCGCTACGTTTCGCCTGTGCCGGATATTACACTTACAACCTGCGCCAGACCTACACGGATAAAGATAAAACCTATTACACCATTGAATTTACGCCAATTTACGAAACGCCGAAATTGCTAAAGGGCATCTTCATCATCGAACACGGAACGTGGCGTGTGGTACAGTTTCTGGCAGAAGGGGTGGACACAATGACCAGTTTTTCGTTTCAGATTACCATGGGTGATGAATGGGTCACCAATTACCTGCCCACCGATTTTGTTATTTTCAGAACCTCGTCGTATCTGGGCAACGTGGTTGCCAGCCGCTATCTGGCAAATATAAAGTATAACGATGTTATCCTCAGGGACTACACCGTGAAGGAAAAAACGCTGAATTTGAGCGATTATTTTAAAGTACGCTTAGACTCGGTTCCCATACACAACGATTCCGTTTTCTGGAAAAGCACACGCGCTATTCCCCTGCAGGCAAGAGAAAGCGAAGTACTGGCCAATTTCGAAAAAAAACAAAGCGAAAAAAGCAAAGCAGCAAAAACCGATTCCACGAATAACAACAGAAAGGCGCAGGAATTTGCCCAGCGCATGGTGATGAATTCGAGCTACAAGTACCGATCAACGCAAATCGGTTACAGCGGGCTCCTGAACCCCTCAATGATCGGATACTCCACGCAGGACGGACTCACCTACCGGCAAAAAATCTATTTCCAAACCGATTTTGCCGATAAAAAAAGTGTACAAATGAATGCGTTTGCGGGCTATATGTTCAAACGGAAAGAATTTTTCTCCGACGTATCTTTCCGATGGAACTATGAACCCCGGTTTCTGGGTAATGTTTCCCTGTCGGTTGGAAACGGCAACCGCACTTACAGCTCGCTTTTTGTTCAACAAATTCAGGATAGTCTTAACAGTCAAGGACTTACTTTTCCTGATGTGTCTGTGGATTATTACAAAGATTATTACCTCCGGCTGTTCAACGATATTGAAATTGCGAACGGTTTTCTGCTGGGTACGGGTGTTGAATACCACATCCGCAGGAACGCCGGTAAGGTTTCGGAACTCACGCCGGTAGCGGGCCCGGCAAACGGAATAGACAACTTGTTCGGCACACGCTACGCGTTCATGCCTTTTTTGCAGCTTGTGTGGACGCACAGACAGTATTACAGGTTCGACGGGAGGCAGAAAATTTACGTCCGTTCAGACTATCCCACCGTTAAGCTCGAATTGGCCCGAAGTTTTAAAAACATTCTGGGCAGCACGTCGGAATATAACCGTGTTGAAATAGATGTGAGCCAAAACATACCCTTCGGGTTGATTAAATTGCTTCAATACCACGTGGGAGCGGGAGTTTTTATCAATCAGCGAACAGAGTATTTCGCCGATTTCGTGTATTTTGCCAAAAACAATTTTCCCGAAAACTGGAACGACGGCATCGGTGGAAATTTCAATCTTTTGCGCCGCAATTTATACAACGCATCCGACTCCTACATTCAGGCTCACGTAATGTATCAATCGCCTTTTCTTATCTTCAAACGAATTCCGTTTATATCTGAGAATATTCTTTCGGAACGGCTCTATTTTAGCCAGCTATACACGCCTCAAATCGTTTCGTACTCCGAAATCGGATACGGCGTGGGTAACCGTTTTTTTAACGCCGGGATTTTCAGTTCCTTCCATAAGTTAACCTTTAAAGAAATCGGCGTGAGGGCTGCATTGGCTTTCTAATAAAAAACCTGTAAATTTCCGGAGAAAAATACAGGTTCTTTTCGTGTCAATTCACATTGTTTGCTATGAATGTCCGCCGACGACAATGCGCATTACTTTTAATCCGATGACAAAAAACCGGACAATTTGGTAAAGCACACAGCTTCGCCAGAATTTTGTCCATCCCGTAGGCATCGTGGCATAAGACTCCTCGCTGTAAGGAACTGTATTTTTAATATCTTCCATGTTTTGATTGTTTTATTGTTTACAATAAGTTATTATTCAGGGATTAACCACCATAACGGTTTTGCTTTTGCCTTATACAGAAACATGTAGTGCATAAAGTATTTAAACCAGTGTCCTGCAAGGCCCATTTCGCCGAT
>JAQVEB010000241.1 GCA_028698105.1 Petrimonas sp.
AAAAAGCCGGTTTTCGTGCATGAAAATCTGCATATCCAAAATACCTACGGCTCTGATTCCTTCCTGATTCTCCGGCCACACGTTTGCATGTTCACGTACGTATGCTTCAATCAATTCGGGATCGTTTTTCAACGATAATGTTTGGCAAAAACGTTTCATTTTAGTGGAAGTAAATAAAAACAAAAAACGTTTTAAACTAAGTCATTAGCTTTTCGCTTACGCTTTTCTTGCAAGCGCATTGTTTTTTTCTTACGCCGTTCTTTGTCCGCACGGATAAAGTCGCTTATGGCTGTTTCCTCGTCTTTTGTTAATGGACGAGATTCGACTTCAAAATCAACACTTATTGGTTCTTTTATTATACCCATACTTTTAGTCGTTAAAATATTTATTAATCAATTTCAAAGCAATTTCGGTTGTAATTACCATTAACTGTTGCAAGCGTTTTAACCTCGGATATTTTAAAATCCGCAGTTTTTTATCTGGTGAATTAACTTAACTCCGGCTCACCTGAAGTCCGGTTTGTGAAATCGTCATATCAACAAATCGGGCTTTGTTGTTCGGCGGATTGTTTGAAAGGATTTTTTTGATTTCGGCCGCGGCTTGCGCGTCTTTGGCTACTATATACAGATAGCCGCCTCCGCCGGCTCCCGGCAGTTTTAGCCCGAGGGTATGGTCTTTTACCAAAGCGATAATTTTTTCGATGGCTTCCGGATTGGTGCCGCTGTCGAGCCGCTTGTTCTGTTCCCACGTTTTGGCAATGCTTCTGCCCAAGGCCTCGAAATTGCCGTGCTGAATGGCTTCGGCAGTTGCCTGCGCATGCACTTTCATTTCGGCCAGTTGAGCCAATGTTTCCGATTTGTTGAGGAACATGCCCGACACGATGTCCTGCAGAATATGTTTGGCCGTGCGCGTAATTCCCGTATAGTACAGCAAATGGCAATCGCGATACGGCGGTGCCGTGAACAAATAATCCGGCAGCCAGTTCGATACCGGCGTCTGATCGAATCCCTCCGCGGTGCGGAGCAGTTTCACGCCGCGTAAAACGCCGCCATATTGGTCCTGCCACCCGCCACCTGTGGTAAGAAGCTGTTCCAGCAACAGTGTTTGCCTGCAAATTTCGTTTTCCGTCCATTGCAATCCGAGGAAATCGGACAACGCGCCCAATACGGTGGCCGATAAGATACTGCTCGTGCCCAATCCCGATCCCGCAGGGATGGCCGAAAGCAGGGTAATTTCAATTCCGCTGCCGAAATCCCGCAATTGAGTTTCAAGCGACGTGTGCGCTTCGCGCGAAAATTCCGGCGAAAAACCGCAAAGCGTGAGCGCTGCTTTCGGAATGGAGAAAGGCGATCCCACCGCATAAAACTGTTGCAGCGATTCATAATCTTCAATGATCTCTGTTGCACCCAGGTCAATGGAGCGCAGGATCACTTTCGGTTCCACGCAAGGTTTCACATAAACCTGAATCGGCGGTTGCCCGTTGAGTTCAATGGCGATATTTACCACGTTTCCGCCCTCCATAAGGCAATACGGAGGCGTATCCGTCCAGCCGCCGGCAAGATCAATACGTACAGGGCTTCGCGCCCACACAATTTGATCGGGATACACGCTCAGCTTCGGGGTTAACTTTGGTTTTCCTGCAGATTGAATAAGTCCTTTGCGAAGCAGCGAGAAAGCGTTGTTTTGTTCTTCCCTGAATGGTTTTCCCGATAATTGTAATACCCGGCTACGGAACATTTCGTTATGCATTCGCATCAGGATGTCCGTGTTTTCAGGAAGCCTGTCGGGTAACGGTAAATTGGCCGAGGCAAAGGCGTGCGCCTGCTCTTCGAGATCGGACTGGTAAAAAACGCTTTTAGCGTAATTTTTCGCGAGCAGAAGACGGTTTTCGTTCAATAATTTTTCGCGTGAGGCGAATATTTGTTCAATATCGGCGCGTTGTGAAATTTCATCTGCCGATAACCGGTTATTCGTCAGCCATACTTTTTTGCCTTCGGCATCATCGGTTATGCCAGTCATCCATTTCAGGACGGTTTCCATCTCTTCCAATGAATTGCAAACGGGGAAAAGCCGGGCAAACTGCATATCGTCGGTTCTTCTCAGCAAATCCGCGGAAATTTCCACGGCTCTCTCGGCAAACCAGACCGAAACCGGTTTCCCCATCCATATTGTGGCGGCATCGTGCAGATTTCCTGCAAATTTGTCCGCAAAACCGTAAGGGCGCACGGCGTATCCGTTATTCATCGGAACAATATCCACGCAAATTCCTTCGGGAAGCGTAATTTTCCAGTTGTTTTCGGGAATTCCGGTAAGAATATGTTTTTTATTCAGTCTCCAATCGTTACCGATGTGGGCATTTTCAATCCATATTTCGGCGTTTTCGCCGGTAAAGTTGTAATCAATCTCGCAATTTTGCACAAAAATAGCCGGATGTGGTTTGATTTTTTTATGCAGAATAACTTTTTGGTTTTGTGTCTGATTCTGAATGGATAAGGTAGATGAAATAAGTTCTCTTCCGGTACCGTAATGGTAAAATTCGGCATCGTTTAGCGGGAGAATGGCAACTTTGAGTTCGTTTATTTCCCGATCCGATATTTTCGGGTTGTTTCCCATGGCCGGCCCAAATTCCGAATACAGGTCGTAGAACGATATTTCACTATCGGCATTGTTGTAACCCGATTTTTCCATAAGCCGTGCAACGGCTCTGTCGCTCAGCAACCACAAGCCGATGTCCATCATGAAATAATGCGTCTGCGACAAATCTTCGAGTGTTGCGGTATCGGGTTTCTGCAGCATGAAATCAAGTTCGGACGAGTTTTCACGGTTGAAAAAGAAAACGCCGTGCCTGCTTGCGATATCACCATCCACCCAAATGCCGCAGCAAACGATATCGGCATCGGGAATTTCAGGAATTTTTCCCGTGTTGTGAATATAAACATCGCCACTGGCGATTAAGGTATGAAAAGTTTCCGGCGCGTTCTCCATCATCTTTTCGTACAACGGTAGCTGCAACGACAGGAGTGTTTGGCTCACCTTTTGTCCTCTGGCCCAGCGGAAAACAGGAACCGGAAGAAAAATTTTCCCAATGGGTGCATAGGCCGGTAACCGGCGACTTTGCCCGCCGGCGTGGATCAGAATGCGTTTTTCTTGCGAAAGCCATTCGGGGAAATCGCCGCTTTTGTTCTCACTCTTTCTACACTCATTCAACAGCCACGTGGTTCCGCCACCCGATCCGAGTTTTTTTTGCGGCGGATCGGAGGTGAAAAAGTAATCCGAAAAAGCGGGGTCGTTTTGCTTTTTCAGGTACGTTGCTAAATTCGGAGGTAAAGAGATGAGTTTTTTCATATCAGTTTTTTATGCCGTAAGCCAAATCGCCCGCGTCGCCGATTCCCGGAACAATATAAGACGACTCATTCAAATCGGGGTCTATGGCGGCAATCCAAATCGTCGTTTTGTCCTGTGGGAAATTTTGCACGCAATAATCCACAGCCTGGCGGCTTGCAATGATGGAGGCGATGTGGATGTGTTTTGGCGTTCCTTTTGTGAGCAGAGCCCTGTATGTTAAATCCATGCTGCTTCCTGTGGCAAGCATCGGATCGGCAAGAATGAGGGTTTTGCCCTCAATATCGGGCGAAGCAATATATTCAATATGAATATCGAATGATTGATGTCCCGTTTCCTTGTATTTTCGGTAAGCGGACACGAACGCGTTCTCGGCGCCGTCGAAATAGCTTAAAAAACCGTGGTGGTAGGGTAGTCCAGCCCTCAGAATAGTGCCGATCACTATTTCTTCGTCGGGAATGTTAACAGCGCATACCCCCAATGGCGTCTTTACTTCTATCGTTTTGTATTTGAACTCTTTGCTTATCTCGTAAGCCATTATTTCGCCTAGTCTTTCGATATTTCTTCTGAAACGAAGGCGATCGTTTTGGATGTTTATGTCTCTTATTTCACGGACAAAAGAATTAAGTAAGGAGTTGTTTTCCGAAAAATTAATAACGTTCATAGCAAAAAATTATATGTGTTATTTTCCGAAAAACAAAGGTAATGGTTTTGTTGTGATCATTAAACTTTTTTGGGTGTTATTTTGTTGATAAGACGGAAAGGGTGAAAAAAATCTAATTACGGAAATTTTTCTTTAATTGTTTCCATATTCCGAAAAAAATGATTATTTTTGTAACCTGTTTTAGGCTAAAAATCAAAAGATTTCATAACATTTATATATTCACATTATTTTAATACTCAAAAGATGGCAAATTTAGATTTAAGTAAGTATGGCATCATGGACGTAAAAGAGATCGTTCATAATCCATCGTACGAACAGTTGTTCGAAGAAGAAACAAAACCTGGTCTGGAAGGTTTTGAAAAGGGACAGGTTACCGAGCTTGGCGCGGTGAATGTGATGACGGGAATTTTCACCGGCCGTTCACCCAAAGACAAATACATCGTTAAAGACGATACAACTAAAGACACCATTTGGTGGACTTCCGAAGGTTCCAAAAACGATAACAAACCCATCACTACCGAGGTTTGGAAAGAGTTAAAAGAAATCACCGTGAAACAACTTTCAGGCAAACGTTTGTTTGTTGTGGATACTTTTTGCGGAGCGAATCCGGAAACCCGCCTCAAAGTGCGTTTTATCATGGAAGTGGCCTGGCAGGCGCATTTCGTAAAAAATATGTTTATCCGCCCAACGGAAGAAGAATTGGCAAACTATGGCGAACCCGATTTCGTTTCGCTGAATGCTTCCAAAACAACCAATCCGAATTGGAAAGAACAAGGATTAAACTCAGAAGTATATACCGTATTTAACCTGACGGAAAAAATGCAGGTTATTGGTGGTACTTGGTATGGTGGCGAGATGAAAAAAGGTATTTTCGCCATGATGAACTACTATCTGCCTTTGCAGGGAATTGCTTCCATGCACTGCTCAGCAAACGTAGGCAAAGACGGCGATACCGCTATTTTCTTCGGCCTTTCCGGAACCGGAAAAACAACCCTTTCCACCGATCCGAACCGCCAACTCATCGGCGATGACGAACACGGTTGGGACGATGAAGGCGTGTTCAACTTCGAAGGGGGTTGCTATGCAAAAACCATCAATCTCGATAAAGAATCGGAACCCGATATCTGCAAAG
>JAQVEB010000014.1 GCA_028698105.1 Petrimonas sp.
GAAAATAGGCGTACCGGTAAATCCAAACTGGTAGTATTTCTTAAATTTCTTTTGGAGGTTTTTTTGTGCCTCTCCAAATTGTGAGCGGTGCGCTTCGTCGAAGATAAAAACCACCTGCTTTTGATAGATGGGCAGGTTGCCTTCACCCTTCATCAGGTTGTTGAGCTTCTGTATGGTTGTAACGATAATTTTGTTATCATCTTTATCAATATTTCTCCTGAGCCCGGCTGTATTATTCGAACCGTTCACGCTATCGGGCGAGAAACGCTGATATTCCTTCATGGTCTGATAATCAAGGTCTTTACGGTCAACTACAAAAAATACCTTGTCAATATAATCCAGGTACGTAGCCAGTCGTGCAGCTTTAAAACTGGTCAGTGTTTTGCCTGAGCCGGTTGTGTGCCAAATGAAACCACCACCTTCGGGAGTTGACCACTTTTTAGATTGATACGAGCTTTCTATTTTCCACAAAATACGTTCAGTCGCTGCAATCTGGTAAGGACGCATAATCAATAACGTATCATTGACGTCGAACACCGAATATTTCAGCAACACGTTCAGCACGGTGTTTTTTTGGAAAAAGGTCGCCGTAAAATCTTTCAGCTCTTTTATGAGGGTATTATCAGCCTTTGCCCAATTCATGGTAAAATCAAAACTGTTTTTGTTTCGTGCGGTGGTATTGGCAAAATAGCGGGTATCCGTGCCGTTGGAAATTACAAATAGCTGAACGTATTTATACAGCGAATTTTCGTTGTTGAAGCTTTCATTTCCGTAGCGGTGTACCTGATTAAATGCTTCACGGATGGCCACGCCGCGTTTTTTGAGTTCTACCTGTACCATCGGCAGGCCGTTTACCAAAATTGTTACATCGTACCGGTTGGCACATTTGCCTGTTTGACAAAACTGGGAGATAACCTGCAGCTTGTTGCGTGCAATTTCTTGTTTATCTGCCAAATAGATATTTTGGATATGACCATCATCAAAAGTGAAGTCGTAAATATGATTGTCCTGCACTTTTCGGGTTTTCTCTACCAGATTATCGCCGGGTTTGTCCAGATATTCTATCACGAAACGGTCCCATTCCGAATCTGTGAACGTCATGTTGTTGAGTCGCTGCAGTTGCAAGCGAACATTCTCCAGAATTGCCTTATGAGTGGTGAGATGTTTAGGATTTTCGTAACCCTGATTCACAAGGTCTTCTATAAATTCCTTTTCAAGGGCTGCTTCTGTCTGATAACCAACAGGTGCCTCATGCACTTCATAATATTTGGTGTATTGGTCTAATACGATAAAATTGTTCGACTGGGCGACGGTGCTGTATTCTTTCATTGTCAAAAACGGGATTTATTGGATTTTAGGATTCACTTGATTTTTTACATTACTCTCATTTAAGTAATGTGAGTACATTATAAAATATTATTTATTTCGTCTCTTGATGTGTAATAGAATCTTTGAGCTACAAAAAGTAGGGAAATTACAAAACGTGTTAATATAAATGATATCAATGTAGTTATTATTATTTCAACAGAGCCACAAAAATATTTACCTAAAATTGAATTTAAAAATAATAATATAAATATTTCAATCCCAAGCAAAATTATATAAAGTACGATATTCGAAATTTGCCTCATATTTTCTTTATACTTTTGAAAATTAGCACTATCCCTATTTAAATTAGATTTTTCATTTCTAATTTTATCACCAATACTTAATAATAAGGAGAAAAACAATCCAGTAAAAATAGAAATAACAGTACCAATGTAGTTTTCTATTTCTGACGTTAAAACACCACTTAAATAAGCTAATATACCGACACCCATTGGTAAAATATAGAAAAGCAAATAAAATTTAAGTTTTGATGATTTTCTAGAGATAACTTCACCATCACTATCTTTCATCATACTTTCCTTTGCATTATTTGGAATATTTCTTAGTGTTTTTAAATCAAGCATATTATTTTGATTTTGCTTCTTTTATAATTTGTTCCATTTCTTCTGAAACGAATGTTTGCATTTTTTCAAAAATTGGATGATTATTATCATCTATACAGCTTGGTGCAATTAAAATATTTGGAATTAAGTCAAATGTATTATTTTCTCTAACCGTTTTCTCTTCTGAATAACTATCTACCTCTACCTTGTATTTTGTTTGATAAGTATATGGAGTGTTTATATCAATACCTGCTTTTTTTAATTCTGTCTCAACATCCTCTTTTTTTATTTTTTTCTTATCTATTTTTAGATTTTTCAATCTTATAGTTGCTGAAGTTGTATTTGGAGCTCCTGTATCATGGGGACTATTCATAATTGCAACGGTTATTTCCTGCACTCCAGCTTTTTTAAGAAACTCTTTTTGTCTTACCGTTGTAGTTGTCTTGACTGTTCTTTTACCAGCTAATATATATTTGTGTTGAAATAGTACTTCATTTATTATTTCATCAAATAATGGTTTTAAACTTGCATCATTATATTTATGAATAAATACATAACCGGTTGAAGTGTTCGCTGGTAGCCAAATTCTCGCGTAAAACCGGAGTCCTACGATTTCTTTGTCGGAAATATCTTTTTTTACTCCATCTTCGTTAATGAGGTATTGTTTAAGTCCTTTCAAACCACCATTAAGCATCAAATCGAAAGTCCTATTTTTTGAGTTAAAAGCGTATTCTTCGAGAATGCCTCCATGAGTTTCTTCTTTATTCTTAAAAAGTTTCAAGTCAAAGAGTTTGATTATCCTGTACAAATCCGTCTGTAAATTTATCCTCTACATCCGGATATGCTTTACTCAAAAATTCATTATTTTCTATAACATCTAGATTTGATGTATTTCTTTTCTTTATTTGGAATGAATACATTCCTAAAAATAATCGATGTTTTTTTGCCATTATTTTTCTTGATTGATATTGCTGTTTATTGGATTTCAGGATTGATGTCTGTTCTTGTATATCTTTCTAAACTGTTAGTGTTTTTTCTCCCCCTCGTTTGCAACGAGGGGGTATTTGTACTTTGTTTGTAACAAAAAATGTATTCACGTTATAAACGTTTAACCATTTTCCCCTCGTTGCAAACGAGGGGTAGATTTATATTTCATCAATTTCAATTATGTAATTTAATCCGGCATAATTTCGAGCCGAACTGTATAAAAAATCTTCAGCACTGGCAACTAATCCCGTACGGACGGGATTTTCGTGAATGTAATTCAACCGTTGATTTATCATATCTGTTGTTTCTAACTCTATGGGATGACTTTTATCTTGCCAGAATCTATATTTTTCTATCCGATTGTCAAATTTGCCTGCAAATTCAAAACGATAAAGCATCCAATCTCTTCTGCTTTCAGGTAAATTTTGTATGTCGTCAAGTATAGATTTTGCTGTGAATTTCTTAAAATCACGTATAAAATCACTCATCCTAAATGGAGGTTCGACACTGCAAACCAGATGAATATGATTTGTCATCAGGCACCATGCATATAGTTTTAATCCTTTGTTCCTTCTGCAATAAGTTAGAGAGTCAGCTATAGTATTTCTATAGTTCAGCCTTGTAAACACATCTATCCAATCTGTGACTGTAAAAGTCAAGAAATAAACGGCATCTTGTTTTTCTACTCTGTAATTTTCAGAAGACATAAATTTTATTTTATGCTTCCCCTCGTTTGCAACGAGGGGGTATTTGTCCTTTGTTTGTAACAAAGAATGTATTCACGTTATAAACGTTTAATCATTTTCCCCTCGTTGCAAACGAGGGGTAGATTCAGACAATGGGAAAGTAAGTAATTTATCCCTGTAATATTCATACTGCTTTTGCCTCAATTCAATTTCTCTGGGCAACCCTTCACTTATAGAATTAACTAAGGTGTCGAATTTATCGAGAATCGAAACGATTCTTTCTTGTTCGTCTATTGGTGGTATTGGAATTCTAACTTTTTCAATTATAAATGCATCTAAAGTTGGAATGCCTGCAACTCTAACTTTTGATTTCAGATAATTTTCCTGACCGAGTAAATAATAATAAAGATATTTATTGTTTATCAATTCATTATGTTCAAGACAGTAACATCCGTCTGAAGACCAAAAAGCATTAGGGCTATAACCAACTGTGCCAGCTGATGCTCCGACATTAATAATCATTACTGTATCAGCATTTCTATTATGGTTAGAATAGTAACCCAAAGGTTCTAACCCCCCGTGATATACAGCATATTTTTCTTCATTAGATAACATTTGACGAGTTAATCTTCTTCCTCGTAAAACAGAGGAAATCTCTCCCAGCGTTTTCCATTCCACTTTTCTGTGTTGCTGTAAAACAGAATTGTCAGCTTGAGGATTGGATGCGGATGATTGTTGTGACGGGTTGTTTTCTTTTTGAATGGAAGTGGCTGACCGGCTGGAACGAAGTGAAGGCCGGTCTGACTCTTCCATAGGATAGCTCAACAGTTCCTCCCGATAATAATCGTATTGCGATTTTCTCGCTTGCAGCTCCGCTTGCAGCTCCGCTGTAAGCGTTGTAAATGTATCCAAAATACGAACAATTTCTTGTTGAATTTCGAGCGGAGGAATGGGGATTCTAAGAGAAGGAAGTGTACCCATTCTAATACCTTTCAATGTGCTTCCAACTGTTTGTCTTTGATACTGCTTGGTGACAACTTCGGAGCGTAAAGTATGCATTAGAAATTTGGAGTCAATTATTTTAATCAAAGGTTTTATTACGAAAACACTTTCACTACAATTCCAATTATTGGTTGAAATATCTACTAAGGCAACCTTTCCTAAAGTTCCAATACCAGAAAAGAGAACATCTCCTTTTTCTAATTTTGAACGGGTTTGTATTATTCTTATAGCTTTATCGTTAATTAGATCCGTTTTATCAGTAAAAACAATTTTTCCGCTTGTTATTTCTTTTACAGTAACATAATAATTAGAAGCATTTTCACTGTTTAGTTGAAAATTTTGCCTTGGATTTAAGCCTGTGGAGATTGATTTTACCACTTCTCCCAGCGTTTTCCATTCCACAGGAACGCCTTCTAATAGCTTTTCTATGCTGCTCATGATTTTCCTCCCGTTTTGGCTTTCTTTTGAACCGTCATGAAATCCTTGACAGTTGGCTTCCGACAATCAGCACTTTTATAAATAATACCTTTATTTTTAACCATCATCCTTCAATCTCCTCAATAATGGCATCAATATCAGCACGGAGCGTATTTATTCTTTCTACTGTTTCCGCAATTTCTTTGTTCAACGCTCTAATGTCAATCGCTTCGCGTGTATCTTCCGCTTCCACATACGAACTTACAGAAAGGTTGTAATCGTTCTCCGCTATAACTTTATTATCTACCGATTTGGCAACATAGTCCACATCTTCTTTGCTGTCGAACATCGCCATTATCTTATCAATATGCGCCGAAGTCAACACGTTGTTGTTGGTTGCCTTTTTGTAAAAATCTTCACCACTCACATTCAGAAACTGCGTCATGGTATCGGGTTTGTGTTTGGACAACACCAAAATATTTACCGCGATAGAAGTACCATAAAATAGATTAGGAGGCAGGGAAATGACGGTTTCCACAAAATTGTTATCTACCAGATATTTGCGTATTTTTTGTTCTGCTCCTCCACGATAGAAAATTCCAGGGAAACATACAATGGCAGCACGTCCTTTGCCCGAAAGATAGCTCAACGCATGGAGTACAAAAGCAAAATCCGCTTTCGATTTGGGTGCAAGCACTCCGGCAGGAGCAAAACGGTCGTCGTTAATCAGCGTGGGGTCATCACTACCAATCCATTTAATGGAGTAAGGCGGATTGGAGACAATGGCATCAAATGGCTTTTCATCACCAAACTACGGGTTGCGGAGTGTATCGCCCAGCACAACGTTGAACTTGTCGTAATTAATGTTGTGCAGAAACATATTCATACGCGCCAGGTTGTAAGTGGTATGATTGATTTCCTGCCCAAAAAATCCGTCTTCAATCACGTGATTATCAAACTGCTTCTTCGCCTGCAAAAGCAACGAACCCGAACCGGCAGCGGGGTCATATATCTTGTTTACACTTGTTTGCTTATGTAGAGCAAGTTTAGCAATGAGGTTCGACACGTTTTGCGGTGTGAAATATTCGCCACCTGATTTTCCGGCGTTTGCAGCATAGTTGGAGATAAGAAATTCGTAGGCATCGCCGAATAAATCAATTTGATTATTCTCAAAAGCACCGAAATCCAAGCCACCGACTCCTTTTATAACATCGACAAGTCGTTTGTTTTTGTCCGGAACGGAATTACCCAATCGGGAACTGGTGGTGTCAAAGTCAGCAAACAATCCTTTGATGTCCTGTTCTGAAGGATATCCGTTGGCTGACGTTTCAATAGCATCGAAGATGGCTTTCAGATCTGTGTTCAGGTTATCATTATTATTGGCATTTCTCGCCACATTCACAAACAACTGGCTGGGATAAATAAAATAACCTTTGGTTTTAATGGCATCTTCTTTTATTTCGGGAGTTATCACATCGTCGGGCATATCTGCATAATGGATGCTGTCATCGCCTGCTTCGATGTAATTGGTGAAATTTTCACTGATGAAACGATAAAACAAAGTGCCTAAAACGTATTGCTTAAAATCCCATCCATCCACTGAACCGCGCACATCGTTGGCTATCTTCCAAATTTGATTTTGCAGTGTGGTTCGTTGTATTGTACTTGTCATGCTGATTGATGATTATTGATAAGATAATTCGTTATATTTTTCTATTCCCCAAAAATACAAAAACATTCTTTAACATGTAGGATCAAAACCGGAAAATACGATCAATTGTCAATAAATTTAGGGGTGATGGATATGTTTTATGGTAGTGGAGGATTATTGCAACCAATGAATCGTTGTTTTCACGGTAAGAACCGCGTTTTGCACTTCTGCGGCCATCGCTTCAGCCGGCTGGAGTTACTTTTGAAAGCTTGCAAAACCCACTCCCGACTGTCGGGAACGGCTTTTGTTCATGAGCAAAGGTCGTTTTTTTTCCCTGAACCGGTTTTTGCAGGGTTGCAAAACCCACAATTTGTCCCTTTTCGGGCTTTTTTTGCCCTGCAAATGCCACAACCGTAGAAAAAAACGGGCAAAAAACGGCTGCAAAGTGATAAAAACCGGCCGAAAAACACTTTTGCACGCGTGCAAAAGCCACTTCAGAGTTCTGAAACAGGTTTTGCAGCGTTGCAAAAAACGGGATATTTTTGATTTGTAGGCAGATAAAACTTTTGACAAGAAAGCAGGCGCTTCTGATGGAGTTATAAATAGCCGAAAAAGTATTGAAAGGAAGATTTTTGTTAGGGAAGAAAGAAGTTTTGTTGGAGATAAAGAAGATTTTGTTGAAGATTTTATTGAAGAAAAATAAGAAAATAGGACATTTATCAACAAACCGAAAACTTATTTTGGAAAACTTTTTGTTTGAGATGTAAAAATAATACACTAAAAATCAACAATATATAAATTTATTTGAAAAAGTTATCAACCAAGTGGATAACTTATGTATCTTTCTATTGCACAATTAAAAAACTTTATTTAAACTTGCATTACGAAAACTGAACAAAGTGTGTTTCAGTTGAATCGTACGATTATGCAGCGGCGTGATCGGTTTTTTTACATTTTGGATATACAGGCTGTTCCGGCATGTAAAATTTTGTACAGATCACGGCGTAAAGTGTAATCGGTATTCATTCATATAAAAAATTTATAAAATGCTATTAAATACTTTTACATTTTACAGGCTCCGCAAATTAGAGTTTGCGGATTACGTGAAAGGCGTGATAAACATCGTGCGCAAGTACGATGCGGGAGCGCTGAACATCGGGGCAATGGTTGCCCTGCTGTTGGAACAGGAGCCGCAAGTGGATAAACTGATTGTCGGTTATGGACGGCATCCGTTAACGAATGAGATTAACAAATTGCGCGAGAAACGAAATAATTTTCTCACGGCTGTGCAATCGCATCTCGTTTCGGTAGAAACTGCCGCTATGGAGACATCCGCAGCCCACCTGAATCTGGTTACACCTTTTTTGCGTCGTATGCTATACGATATTAAATCGGTGAACGAGAAGGAGAGGACGGAGCGGATAAGACAATTGTTTTCTACAACTGAAAGCAATATCCCATTACAGGAAGCGCTTGAAGCGCTGGGTTTTGGTGCGTATTTGCTGGAGGTGCGGCGTATTCAGAACGAAATCGCCCAATTGGTGAACCAGCGTGTAGAAGCATTATCGGTGAGGCCGAAGATGCAGACCCGCGAAGTGAAACTGGCGGTCTCCGCAGCGATGCACAATCTGTTTCGGCGGATTGAACTGGCTGATCTGGAGAATACCGCGTTGGATTACGATTCGTTGATCAACGAGCTGAACGTGTGGACGATGCCTTACCAGGCGCTGGTGAAGTCGCGCGACACCCGAAGCAGCAACAAAACAGAACTAAATATCGTAGATACAGAAAAGAAAACAGTCGCGTTGTCTCCTACAACATCCGCGACTGCTTAACACGTAGAGCGGTACATTTCTGTAAAGCCCCGTATGCCTGTTATCGGGGCTTTTTTTGTTGCCCCAATTATCTTAAATTGTTGATCTTAAAAAATTGATTCGAAAACTTAACCGTTTTTGTTGTTTGACTTATTAGTAAGGAAACCACCTTTTAGCGATGGAGAAACGTTTTTTGCATTAATCGAAAATGACCTGATACTACGACTTATTTAAATCTTAATGTCCCGATAACATATTTTCGGAACCTTTCACTGTCGAAAGTTCTCGACAAATATAAAGTTTATGTTTGTAATTGCAATAATAATAACGAATAAAATTCAAATTTTTATGATATTTTTTTTAAAATGCTTTTTAAACGGTGTTTAAGAAGCTGTTTTGAGTTTTTAATCTCTTTCTAACTTACCCCGAAGGGGAAGATGATGGGCTAAGAATCATGAACCGCATTCCGAAAATTCTCCTTCGGATAAATGGATCTTTCGTTTTTCTCTCCCATGAGGAGAGAAGAATGTTGTTGTCTGTTTATTTTTTGACTAAAGTCCGGTTTGTGGGGCATTATTGAAATGTATTGGATTTCTCTTTGCTAAAGCGCCGTTACTGATGACATATTTTGATAAATATCTGATTTTGAATTGTTATAGATTTCTCACTTCGTTCGAAATGACAACCGCAGATACTTGGACTTCAAGTCAGTGTCATGTTGGAGCAGAGCGGAAATCCTGATTATCGGGGCCGACGAAAGGAGGCATCTATTTAATTAAATTAAATGATTATCCGCAAAGTGTCCTAATTCATATTTGATTGAGCGATAAATGTAAAGTTGGATGAATAATTTGAAGTCTGAGCCCCCTCCAAACCTCCCCCAAGGGGGAGGCTTAAAGACTGCGATTTATGAGATGCATCTGATAAATCGCACTCCGTATCCCCTTTCCCCTTGGGGAAAGGGTTAGGGATAGGGGCTTGAACTTCCGACATCGTGCATCCATCTTTATTCTCTAAACTCCAATTTAGGACACATTGCGGATAAACATTAATTTTTATCCTTATGGTATGTTTTACTCCATGCGCCACAACGCCGCAAAAGAATAAGGATTCCGAAAACTAAGCCCTGCTAAGGGCGTAAGAATTTCTTTCGCACTTTCAGCGCTCAAAATTGGATTCATATTACATCCGTAGGGCGGATTGCCCTACGCTATGTACTTTGTACGCTTTCAGCGAATTATTAGGTAAAATATGCGATAATCATTTATTTTCCGCCATCTGATGTTGCTGTGTTGTAAAATGAAACGCAGGCCCGAATCGGGATATCAACATTACTGCGACATGCGTCTTTACTATCAGCCGAAGGCTTTATCACGCAAAGCGTCTATCATGCGAAGCATCCATCAGCGAAGCGTTTATAGGCGAAGCCGTTTCACACTTCCAAATCCACATCAAACAACTCGTGCCAGGGCAGCCCCTGTTTGTTGAGTTGTTCCATGAACGGATCGGGGTTGAATTCTTCCACGTTGAAAACACCCGGTTTGCGCCACAGCCCTTGCATAAACATCATGGCACCTATGGTTGCCGGAACGCCCGTGGTGTAACTTACGCCTTGCGCGCCGGTTTCCTTGTAGGCGGCCTCGTGGCTGCAATTGTTGTAGATGTAATACGAGCGTTCCTTGCCGTCTTTGATTCCGCTGATGCGGCAGCCGATGGAGGTTTGTCCGGTATAATTTTCTCCCAGTTCGCCCGGATCGGGGAGGACGGCTTTCAGGAACTGGATGGGAACGATCTTTTGTCCGTTGTATTCCACCTCGTCAATGCGCGCCATGCCGATGTTTTGTATCACGCGCAGGTGCGTGAGGTATTCCTGCCCGAAGGTCATCCAGAAACGCGCGCGTTTAAGGGTGGGGAAGTTTTTCACGAGGGATTCCAGCTCTTCGTGATAGATCACGTACGATTCCTTTGGCCCGATCTCGGGGTAGGTGAGCGGTTTATGTATTTCGTGCGGCTCGGTTTCCACCCATTTGCCGTTTTCCCAATATTTGCCTTTTTGTGTTACTTCACGAATGTTGATCTCGGGGTTGAAGTTGGTGGCAAACGCTTTGCCGTGGTCGCCCGCGTTGCAGTCCACAATATCGAGGTAATGAATTTCATCGAAATGATGCTTAGCCGCGTAGGCCGTGAAAATGCTCGTTACGCCGGGATCGAAGCCGCAACCCAGAATGGCCGTGAGGCCCGCTTCGCGAAATTTATCCTGATACGCCCATTGCCAGCTATACTCGAAATGTGCTTCGTCTTTGGGTTCGTAGTTAGCGGTATCCAGATAGTTCACGCCGCATTCCAGACAGGCGTCCATGATGGTCAGATCCTGATACGGAAGCGCCACGTTAATCACCAGTTCGGGTTTGTACTCGTTGAAGAGTTTCACCAGTTCGGGCACGCTGTCGGCATCCACTTTCGCCGTTTGAATAGACACGCCCGTGCGGCGTTTCACATCTTCGGCAATGGCGTCGCATTTGCTTTTGGTGCGGCTTGCCAGCATGATTTCGGTAAATACATCGTTATTTTGCGCCACTTTGTTGGCCACTACGGTTCCGACGCCTCCTGCGCCGATGATCAGTACTTTTCCCATTTTTATTTTGACAATTAGATTATTAGACTGTTAGACTGTTAGACTTTTAGACTGTTAGACTTTTAGACTTTTAGACTGTTAGACTGTTAGACGTTAGACATCGGACATCGAACACCGGACATCGAACACCGGACATCGAACATCAAATATCAAATATCGAACATCGAACGTCAAACGTCCCGAAACACAAATATACGACGAACCGCTGAATATCCGGCCCGGTTTTTTTACTTTTTTGCGCCGGGTGGGGAATTTAAGGCTATTATGCGTATCTTTGCAAAGAATAAAACCAGTGAAATTATGATCCAACAGGAAGTTGACAAGGCAAAAGAGAATATAAACAGCGGAAAGGTTGAGACGTTATCGCATCAAACTACCAACATGATAAGCGACTGGTCGAAAGACTTTTTGCACAACATCGGCATACCCGAACATTTGGTAAATATGCTGAACGCGGTCTTTTTGTTTGTGTTGCTGGTGATATTGGTGTACATCGTTCAGTGGGTGATCAAAAAGATAATTGATGCCGTGCTCATCCGCACGGGAAAACTTGCGAACATCCAATTTTTGCATCATCTGCAAATAAATAAATTCTCGCGTTACCTGGCCATGATCGTGCCCATCAGTATCGTGTTGGGAGCGCTGCCCATTATTCTATCGGATTATCCGCAAGCGATGAAACTGGCGGCCAAAGGAATGGATATTTTTCTGGTATTTTATTTTATCTGGTTTATCATGTCGGTGGTGAACGCCTTCGGCGATTTGTTCAGGGGTAAAGAAAATTACAAGGATAAACCCATCGAAAGTTTCACGCAAATTATCCGTATCTTTCTCTATTTCATCGGGATAATTGTGATCATAGCATTGCTTATCGGTAAAAATCCGGTACACATCCTCACGGGATTGGGCGCCGCATCGGCCATTCTGCTGCTGATCTTCAAAGATACCATTTTGGGTTTCGTGGCCAGCATTCAGGTTACGATGAATGATATGGTGCGCATCGGCGATTGGGTGACCATGCCTAAATTCAATGCCGACGGCGATGTGCTGCAGATCACCCTGTCCACGGTGAAAGTGCAGAATTTCGATAAAACCATCACCATGGTTCCCACCTATTCCTTAATCTCGGATTCGTTCCAGAACTGGCGCGGGATGCAGGATGCCGGCGCAAGGCGCATCAAACGCTCCATCGTTATCAAACAATCCAGCATCCGCTTTATTGACGAAGAAAAGGAACTGGAGTCCTTTAAGAAAATACAGGGTATTAACGATTACATCCGCGACCGGTTTATCGAACTGAGCGAACACAATGAAAATCTGGACACCGATAACACTCTGGCCATAAACGGCCGCCATTTCACCAACCTGGGGCTTTTCAGAAAATACGTGGAATGGTATCTGAAGAATCATCCCGATATTGCGCAAGATATGATACTGATGGTCAGGCTGCTGGCGCCGGATTCCAAGGGCGTTCCGATGGAGATATACGTGTTTGTGAAAACTACCGTTTGGGAGGAATACGAAAACATTATGTCCGATATCATGAGCCATATTTCGGCCGCGGTGTGCTATTTCGACCTTGAGATATTCGAAGATATTTCTAATCCGGTGCTCACAAACAACGTTTCCTCGCGGATTGAGGAGATTGTGAAAAGCGAAAAAACAACCCCCAAAAAGTCGTGATGGGAAAAATTGCGACACAGCACAACAATGCAACTTTTTTCACAAAAAAATTGTTTATTATTCGTATCTTTGCATCGTTTTAAAGTAATTTGGAAAATAGTAATATGAATAAGATATATAGTGTGATCACGGGAACCGGAAGTTATATTCCGGCGAGAAGACAAAAAAACGCCGATTTTCTCCATAACGAATTTTATGATTCCACAGGTGAAAAGATCACCACACCCAACGAAGAGATCGTTGAAAAATTTCGCGAAATAACCACCATCGAAGAGAGACGTTATGCCGATACGGGCGAAGTAACCTCCGATATGGCACAGGCTGCCGCCGAGCGGGCGATCGAAGCCTCCGGCATTGATAAAGAGGAACTGGATTACGTGATTTTCGCGCACAACTTCGGAGAAACCTATCACGATAACATCCGCATGGACATTGTTCCCAGCATGGCGTCGCGGGTGAAGAAAAAACTGGGCATCGCCAATCCGAATGCGGTAGCATACGATATTTTATTCGGCTGCCCGGGATGGGTGCAGGCGGTTATACAGGCCGATTATTACATTAAGTCGGGCGACGCGAATAAAGTGCTGGTTATCGGCGCCGACATTTTGTCGCGCGTTTCCGACCCGCACGACCGCGACAGCATGATCTATGCCGACGGCGCAGGAGCGGCTATCCTGGAAGCTCGCGAGAGCGACAAACCCATCGGCATTCTTGGACATAACTCACGCAGCGATGCGCTCGAATACGCCGATATGCTTCACATGGGTTATTCCTACAACGCCGAAGTGGCGGAAAAGAAAGACCTCTATCTGAAAATGAACGGACGGCGCTTATATCAATACGCGTTGGAAAACGTGCCGAAAACCATTAAGTCGGGGCTGGATAAGCTGAACATCGGAATAGACAAAATAAAGAAAGTGCTTATTCATCAGGCTAACGGCAAAATGGACGATGCTATTCTGAAACGCCTGTTCAAACTGTACGGCGTGAAAGATGTGCCCGAAGAAGTGATGCCGATGACGATTTCGTGGCTCGGCAATTCTTCCGTAGCCACCGTGCCCACCTTGCTGGATATGGTGATGAAGGGCAAGATGCGTCCGCACAACCTCGCCGAAGGCGATACCGTAGTGTTCGCGTCCGTGGGAGCGGGCATGAATATTAACAGCGTGGTGTATCGTTTTCCGTGATTTAATCGCCCTCTGACTTGAAGCCCAACTATCTGTGGTTGTCATTTCGAACGAAGTGAGAAATCCATAATAACTCAAGATCAGATATTTATCAAAATCTGTTATTGGTAACGCAGTGTTCCCGGTTTACAGGGACTGTTTTGGTAGAGAAGCGACATGCCACGTCTCTGCCATTTCTCAGGGTTCATAACGATACACATTCGTATCGCGCAGTTGGAAACCGATTTTTTTGTACAACTCGTTGGCCGCCACGCGCGTCGGGTTGCTCGTAAGGTCAATTTTCGGGATACCTTGTTCAGCCGCAAATTGCATGGCGTGTTCCAGCAAAAGATTTCCAATGCCTTTCCCACGGGCATTCTTCTCTACCACAACATCTTCTATCCACGCTTTTTTTCCTGTCGGAATCCGGTAGGTAACCAGCGTGAGCGTGCCGAGGATAACCCCGTTTTCTTCGGCAACGAAGAAAAATGTGCCGTCGGCAGTCGTGATTTGTTGCAAGTCGCTGAATGACGGTGTTTTCGCCTTTTCCGCCAACAATGGAACGAGCGTCGCCATTGCCGATACCAATTCGTCTGTGACTTCTTTTATTTGCTTTATTTCCATGATTTATCGTTAAGTGAATGACAGGAATCCGAAATGAGCACGCTGAAGAACTTTTTTGTTCGCCGGTTGTTATTTTTTGAAACAAAAATTATGAGTAAAACAGCCTGCAAAGATAAAGACCTGATAGAAAAAGAAAATCCGAAGTACATCTGCAAGAAATGCGATGCTACGGTAAAAAAAGAAAAACATGTTTGCAAGCCCAAAAAGATAAAGTCGTAAATCACCAAGGCTAAGGTTTGTGCAATTTACCCCAAACCCTAACCCCGGAACATTAAACTTCTTGAACTTCTTGAACTTCTTGAACTTCTTGAACCTTCAACGCTGAAGTTATTTAAACTCCTTCCACATCAGCAACGCGCAGGCAATGGCCTGTTCGGCAATGGGCGCCATAATGGCGTAGCCGGCTTTGTTTGGGTGCACGCCGTCGCCCGATAATTCTTTCGGCAAACCGTTCCGGTTGTCGGCCATAGCCGAAAAATAATCGCAATAAACGGCGCCGTGCGTTTCGGCATACGCTTTGATGCGTTTGTTCAGTTCCACCACTTTATCGGCAGGTTCTTGTCCCGGACGCCACGGAAAATCGAAAGCGGGAAGCACCGAACAGAGCACTACCTGAATACCGTGCGCCTGCGCCAGCTCCGTCATCGAAGCGAGATTGTCGGTGATCATCTCCAGAGTGGATGGGCCGGTGTTTCCGGCAATATCGTTTATTCCGGCAAGGATCACCACTACTTTGGGATATAGATTGATCACGTCCTGACGGAAGCGTAACAACATTTGCGGCGTGGTTTGTCCGCTGATGCCGCGGTTGATGTATCGGCCGTTATCGAAAAATTCGGGAACCTGTTCAATCCACCCCTGCGTGATGGAATTTCCCATAAACACCACGCGCGTATCGCACGTGCGGGCTTTGCCCAGTTTGGCATTGTCGTCCTGAAAACGTTTCAGGTTCGGCCAATCCTGTGCATTCAAATCAGAAAAAGTGAGCATAAGAAATGCGAAAAAACAAAAAAACAGCGTTGATGATTTCATATAACACAATTGTTTTAATAAGATAAGCGGGTTTGTGAACCGATTGTCAAAAATAGTTATAAATTTTGTAGGTGCATCGCGTTTAATCGATTTAATTTAGCCGTACGTCGAGTTTGTCCTTAAAAAAGCTAAAAAAAAGACTTGCCCATTATGTACCAAAGACAATAAATAGGTAAATTTACCAAAATTTTGCGCTTCAATGAATAGACGAAACAAAATAATTGTTATTTCCTCAATCGTGATCCTCATTCTTGGGATGGCTTTCTTCCCGAAAATCAAAAAGATGTTTAACGCTAAGGACGAGCCGATGCCGGCTGCCGGACGCGGAGGAGCCGGCCGCGATCTGGTGGTGAACGCAACGGTGCTGAAACCGCAAACCCTGCGGAATGTTTTTCGTACAAAAGGTATTCTGTTGCCCGATGAGGAAGTTGACCTTACTTTTGAAACTTCCGGCAAGATAACCGCTATCTTTTTCAAAGAAGGTTCTTACGTGAGCAAAGGAGCATTGCTGGCAAAGGTGAACGACAAACCGTTGCAGGCCGAACTCACTAAGTTGCGGGCGCAGCTTCCGCTTGCGGAAGACCGTGTGTACCGTCAAAAAACGCTGCTCGAAAAAGATGCCGTGAGCCAGGAGACGTACCAGTCTGTGGCAACACAACTGGAAACGCTGAAGGCGGATATCGCACTTATCCAGTCGCGCATCGCGCAAACCGAGCTGAGAGCGCCTTTTAGCGGCGTTATCGGGTTACGGCTGGTGAGCGAGGGTGCCTATGCCTCACCTGCGGTGGTGGTGGCAAAGCTCACGAAAATATCGCCGCTAAAAGTGGAGTTTTCGGTAAACGAAAGCCAGGTAAACGACATAAAACCAGGAACAAACCTCTCCTTCACGGTTGAGAACGATCTGGAAACCTACTACGCATCAGTGTACGCGGTGGAATCGCAACTCGACGAAAAAACCCTCTCGCTGAAAGCGCGCGCACGTTATCCGAACCCTTCGGGTAAAATAAAGCCCGGCCAATCGGCCACGATAGAAATTCAACTGAATCAAGTAGATAACGCCATTGTGATCCCCAGTATCTCCACCATAAAAGAGATGGGACGCGATGTTGCCTACGTTTACAGCAACGGAAAAGCAAAAAGAGTGACGCTCGATATCGGAATGCGCACGCCGGCATCGGTGGAAGTGATCAAAGGCATGACAGAGGGTGACACACTGCTTACCACCGGCGTGATGCAACTGCGTGACGGACTCCCGGTGAAGGTAAACGAGATGGTTCCCAATACGGCTGAATAACATGAATATATCGGAATTAAGCATAAAACGTCCGGTACTGGCTACGGTTTTCGTACTGGTCATTCTTATCTTCGGTGTGATCGGTTACACCAGCCTTCCGGTGCGCGAGTATCCCAACGTGGACAACCCCATCATCACCGTTCAGGTTTCTTATCCCGGGGCCAATGCCGAGGTGATCGAAAACCAGATCACGGAACCGCTGGAGCAAAACATCAACGGTATCCCGGGCATTCGTTCGCTCACAAGCCGCAGCAGCCAGGGTTCGTGCCGTATTACGGTGGAGTTTGAGCTGAGTGTTGATCTGGAAACGGCGGCCAACGATGTGCGCGATAAAGTGTCGCGTGCACAACGCTATCTGCCGCGCGATGCCGACCCGCCAACGGTTTCGAAAGCCGATGCCGATGCGGAACCCATCATGCAGATCACCGTGCAAAGTCCCACGCGTACGCTGCTGGAACTGAGCGAGATTGCCGAGCTCACCGTGAAAGAGCAGTTGCAGACCATTCAAAACGTCAGCGCGGTGGACATTTGGGGCGAAAATCGCTACGCGATGCGTCTGTGGCTCGATCCCACGAAGATGGCAGCCTACCAGATCACGCCCATGGATGTGAAGAACGCGGTGGACAAAGAAAATGTGGAGTTGCCGTCGGGGAGTATCGAAGGCGATATGATCGAGATGTCCATCCGCACGCTGGGACTGATGCAAACACCTGAAGAATTCAATAACCTGATCATCCGCGAAGACAACAACCGCATCGTGCGGTTTCGCGATATCGGCTACGCCGAACTCGACTCGGAGAACCGCAAAAACCTCTTGCGGCGCAACGGCGTGCCCATGGTCAGCACGGTGATCATCCCGCAACCGGGCGCCAACCAGATCCGGATTGCCGACGAGGTGTATAACCGCCTCGAAATGATGCGCAAAGACCTTCCCGAAGACGTGAAAGTGGATGTGGTGTACGACAATACCAAATTCGTGCGCGCCTCCATAAAAGAGGTGCAAAACACCATTATCATCTCGTTTATTCTGGTGGTTTTCATTATTTTCCTCTTCCTGCGGGACTGGCGCGTAACGCTCATCCCCACCATCGTTATTCCCGTATCGCTTGTGGGAGCGTTTTTCGTGATGTTCGTCGCGGGATTCTCCATCAACGTGCTTTCCATGCTTGCCGTGGTGCTCTCGGTGGGGCTGGTGGTTGACGATGCCATTGTGGTTGTGGAAAACATCTATCAAAAGGTAGAAAAAGGCATGACGCCGCGCGAGGCGGCCATCGAAGGTTCGCGGGAGATATTTTTTGCGGTAATTTCCACGACCATCACGCTGGTATCGGTGTTTTTCCCCATCGTTTTCATGGAAGGAATGACGGGCCAGCTTTTCCGCGAATTTAGCCTTGTGATTGCCGGAGCGGTATTGATCTCCTCGTTTGTGGCGCTTACGTTCACGCCAATGCTGGCCAGCAAAATGCTGAAGAAGCGGGAAAAACACAACCGGTTTTACGAAGCCACGGAGCCGGTTTTTGAAAAAATGAATTCGGGATACGAAACCCTGTTGAAAAAATTCATCCGGCGCAAAGTCATCGTTTTTCCCATTATCGGCGCCATGCTGGTGATCATCGCGTTGCTTTGGCGTGCCATACCTTCGGAGATGGCGCCGCTGGAAGACCGTTCACAGGTGCGTGTACGAACATCGGCGCCCGAAGGCGCAACCTTTGAGTTTGTGCGGGATTACACCACGAATATTTCACATATTGCCGATTCGCTCGTGCCTGAAAGGGAGTCGAATATTACCATCGTGTTCAGTTCCTTCGGGATGGTGAATATGATCTTGCCCGACATCGGCGACCGCAAGCGCAGCCAGTCCCAGATCGCCGACGTGTTATCGGACGGCGTGCGTAACCAAACGGCTGCGCGCACCTTTGTGCAGCAGCAATCCACCTTCGGCGGACGGCGCGGCGGAATGCCGGTGCAATATGTTCTTCAGGCCACGAATATCAACCAGTTGCAGAAATTCATTCCGCTGTTTATGGAAAAAGTGAATGCAAGTCCGGTTTTTCGCATGGCCGATGTGGATTTGAAATTCACCAAACCGGAAACGCGCATTCACATTGACCGCGATAAAGCCGCGTTGTTGAATGTGAGTACGCGCGACATTGGACAAACGCTCCAGTACGCGCTCAGCGGGCAGCGCATGGGCTATTTTTACATGAACGGCAAGCAATATCAGATCCTCGGCGAGATAAACCGCCAGCAACGCAATACGCCGCTCGATCTGAAATCAATTTATATCAAAAATGCGGCAGGCAACATGATCCAGATGGATAACCTGGTGAAACTGGAAGAATCGGTAGCGCCGCCGCAATTGTTCCGCTACAACCGGTTCAGTTCCGCAACTGTGTCGGCGGCGCTGTCGCCGGGATACACGCTGGGCGACGGATTGAACGAAATGGACAAGATAGCCGCTCAGGTACTGGACGAATCGTTTCGCACGGCGCTGAGCGGCGAATCGAAAGAATTCAGGGACAGTTCATCGAGTTTGCTGTTCGCTTTCGGATTGGCTATCGTGCTTATATTCCTGGTTTTATCGGCTCAGTTCGAGAGCTTTAAAGACCCGTTGGTTATCATGTTCTCGGTGCCGTTGGCTGTGGCGGGTGCGCTTATCTTCATGTTCTTCACGGGCGTAACCATGAACATCTTCAGCCAGATCGGGATTATCATGCTCATCGGGCTGGTGGCAAAGAACGGGATTCTTATCGTGGAATTTGCCAACCAGCGTCAGCAAGCCGGACTTACCAAGATGCATTCGATCATCGAAGCATCGGTGCAGCGTTTGCGCCCTATTCTGATGACGAGCTTTTCCACCATCCTCGGCCTGTTGCCGTTGGTATTTGCCAGCGGTGAGGGCGCCAACGGGCGTATCGCGATGGGTATTGCCGTTGTGGGTGGAATGTTGGTATCAACCTTGCTTACGCTGTTCGTTGTGCCGACGATGTACATTTATTTATCTACCGACCGAAAGTCGAAAGAAGAAAAAAACAATCAATTGCAACATGCCTGACAAAATAATACTCCGGATTTTTCTTGTGATGCTGTTTATCCCTTCCGTCACAAAGGCGCAAACCGTGATGGATTTGCAAGAGTGCCTGCGCATTGGGCTGGAGAACAATTACGACCTGCGTATTTCGCGAAACCAGCAGCAGATATCGGATAACAACGTAACGCTCGGAAATGCGGGTTTCCTGCCCAACGTGAGCGCCAGTTCGGCCTACAGTCTGCGGAGCAATAATTCCGACCAGTTTCCCGCCGATGGCGGCGATGCGGTTGAAACGCGCAACGCCAACACGCAAATGCTGGATGCGGGGATAGACCTCAACTGGACGATTTTCGAAGGTTTCCGTGTGCAGACTAATTACAAGCGACTGAAAGAGTTTCAGACCATCGGCGAACTGAGTACGAAATTGTCTCTCGAAAACCTGATCGCAGATATTTCTTCGGAATATTACAATTATGTGCAGCAACAAATCAGGTTGAGCAACCTGAAGTATGCCGTATCGCTGTCTAAAGAGCGATTACGCATTGTGGAAGCGCGTTATCAGGTGGGATCGCTTTCGCGGCTCGATTTGCAGCAGGCGCGGGTGGATTTCAATGCGGACAGTTCCTTACTCATTCAGCAATACGAAACGCTGAACACCTCGCGTATAAAGCTTAACGAGTTGATGGGAGGGGATGTTGACCGTTATTTCGCCGCCCAGGATTCCACGATCCGTTTCAACGCCGATTTATCGAAAAACGAACTGCTGTCCAATGCGTTGCAACAAAACACGGTGCTACAGCTCATCCGGAAAAATAAAACGCTAAGCGAACTCGATCTGAAAACGCTGCAAAGCCGCAATTTTCCGTACCTGCGCCTGAATACCGGATACGGTTTCACGCATTACGACTACACCAAAGGCGCGCTGGACCGGCAACGCAACTGGGGGCCAAGCATCGGCCTTACCCTCGGATATACTATTTTCGACGGTTTCAACCGGAGCCGCGAACAAAAGAACGCGCAAATAACCATTAACAACCGGCAACTGGAAATTGACCGGCAGAAACTTGTCCTGCAAAGCGATTTTGCCAACATGTGGATGGCCTACAACAACAACATCGAGTTAACCAACCTCGAAAAGGAAAGCCTTGCCAACGCCGAAGTGAATTACGAAATTGCCATGGAAAGGTACAAAATAGGCGATCTTTCGGGGCTTCAGTTGCGCGAAGCGCAAAACAGCCTGCTGGAAGCCGAACAACGGCTGCTCACGGCACAATACCGCACGAAATTGTACGAGATTTCGCTGATGCAGATCAGCGGAAAAATCGGGGAATATTTGCAGTAACTTGTGGATATGTCCTAATGGTTTTATCAGTTCCTACGACTTATACAGGTTGCGTGAAAACCTCTATCGCAATATCGTTATGTCATTCCGACGGCAGGAGGAATTTATAAATTTCAGACTCTCCACTCCTCCGCCAAATGGCGGATATGTTCAGAGTGACAAAAGAAGCTGAATTTTCATTTTTGCACGCCCTAAAGGGACGTGGCAATTGGTTTGGGACATTGTGCGGATAATCATAAAATGAAAATGAACCGAAACTGCATCCGCCATCAAACATCAAACGTCAAACATCAAACATCGAACATCTCACATCCCGCATTACTTCACCTCAACCACCAGAACCCAGTCTTTTTGCTGCGGATTCGGCGGCGTGAACGACTGAACGCCGTTATTAAATTTTTCTTTTACCTTGCTGTATTTTCCGGTTACGGGATTGAACCACGCTATTTTTTTCCGTCCCTGCTTCAGTTTATCCAGATCAATTTTCACCGTTTTCGGCTGCGGCAGGTAAACCAGAGCATACGTAGCCTTTTCGTTTCGCGTAGCGATAATCTGGTCGGTATAATCGCTTCCCTGATCCGAAGCAACAAGGCCGTTGTCTTCCACGCGGTTGAAATCGGGGTGGGAGAGCATCAGTTCTTTCAGATGGTGGATTTGGTTGGCGGCTTTTGCCGTGAGGGCTTTTTTCCACCCGATAATGGTGTCTCCAACCCAGATGGGCGGATTGCGCAGCGTATCGAGGAACTGCCCGGTGTGATGATGTCCGTACGTGGCGCCTGCGCCACCGGCAAATACGCCGCGGTACATACGGGCACGCACATCGTAATCGTCGAAATAACCGCGCTCGGCGCGCGTCCACTTGTTGTCCCACGGGTTCACCGGATGGTCTTCGTAGCACGGTTCCAGATCAATGATCGGGCGACGGGGCTGCGCTTTTAACCCTTCAGCAATGATTTCCCACGG
>JAQVEB010000242.1 GCA_028698105.1 Petrimonas sp.
AGCGTTGTTTTTTAATTGTTCGTTATTTTGTTTCAATAATTTGCGGTAAACAACATGCCGTTTGCAGCACGCTTACTCATATAATAGAACATATATCGCAGTAAAATGTTTAGTTGATTGTTAAAAAACATCCGAATTACACGATCAGAGGTTCTCCAAACAGCGTTGCAGCAGTGTATCCTGTTATTTTTACCGGCACCGTATCGCCGATGCGAAAATGTTTTTTATCGAAAATAACCACTTTATTTTGTTCTGTACGGCCGAAAAACTGTTCACGTGAGCGTTTGGAAAATCCTTCTACCAAAACTTCGAAATTTTTGCTTACATCGTTTTTATTGCTTTCCTCCGAAAGTTTCAACTGCAAGTCAATAATCTCCTGCAACCGGCGCACCTTCACCTCTTCGGGGATGTTGTCCGCCAGCCTTTGCGCGGCAAAAGTGCCCGGGCGTTCGGAATATTTGAACATGAAGGCCGAGTCGAATCCCACTTCTTTCATCAACGAAAGTGTTTGCTGATGGTCTTCTTCCGTTTCGGAATGAAAGCCGCACATGATGTCGGTCGAAAGCCCGCAACCGGGAATAATGCGGCGGATGGCCGCAATGCGATCCAGATAATCTTCGCGACTGTATTTTCGTTTCATCAGGTTAAGCATGCGCGAACTGCCCGATTGCACCGGCAAGTGAATGAAATTACACAGGTTTTTGTGCCTGGCTACCATTTCCAGCGTTTCATCGGTCATATCCTTCGGATGCGATGTGGTGAAACGGATGCGCATATCCGGCGCTTCAAGCGCTACCATCTCCAACAGGGCGGGAAAATCAATTTCGTTATCCCCTTGGGCGAAAAGGTAGGAATTCACGTTTTGCCCCAGCAGCGTTATCTCTTTGAAGCCTTTGGCTTGCATGTCGCGCACTTCTTTCAGAATGCTTTCCGGCTCGCGGCTGCGTTCCCGTCCGCGGGTGAAAGGCACGATGCAATAGGTGCAAAAGTTGTTGCAGCCGCGCATGATGGAGACAAAGCCGCTGATGCCGCCGCCAATTTTTACGGGAACAACGTCTTTATAGGTTTCCGTCTTGGACAGTTCCACATTAATGGCTTTCTCGCCGCGCTCGGCCAGCCCAACAAGGTTCGGCAGATCGAGGTAGGCGTCCGGCCCGATCACCACGTCAGCGTGGTGGTTTTCGATAAGGTCTTCCTTCACCCGTTCGGCCATGCATCCCAGCACGCCGATGATGAGGTTGCCCCGGCGTTTACGCTTTATGGAATTAAAATAGTCCAGTCGTTGAATCACGCGTTGTTCGGCATTGTCTCTGATGGAACAGGTGTTTACGAAAACCGCGTTGGCTTCTTTCAGGTTATCGGTAACGGTGTATCCGTCCATTTCCATGATCGAGGCCACAACTTCGGAGTCGGCCACGTTCATCTGACAACCGTAGGTTTCAATAAATAGTTTTTTATCGTTTGTTGTTTCTTGCATACTTGTCATTGGTTTGATTGCTGTGATTTGACAAATTTCCACAAGTTAAAAGTTAAAGTAGGAAAAACCGGATATTTTCTTCGCTAAAAACTTGCAGAATCAATAATCTTGTTATATTTTTGCACGAAAGAAAAATAAAATTTTTTCATAGTTAAGGTTTTGGTTAAATGGTAGAGGGAAGCTGCGAAGTTTCTCTCTACTTTTTTTGTAACCATGCGCCTTAATTCGTAAATTTTGACTATTTTTGTCGGACTGCAAAATTAATCAAAATATGGACTTAAGCGATATTCTTTATTATCTCGTTGTTATAATTTTTGTGATATTCGGTTTTTTTAATAAATCGAAAAAAGAAAACCGAAATAAGCAAAAACCACAATCCAAAGGCCCATTGACCGAAAGAACCATGCCAAACCTGCCGCCGGTTTTAACAAAAACCACACAGAACCGCAAACCGGTAGCATCTCCGCCGCCTGTTCCCAAACGGGTGGAATTTCAATCATCGCTCGATCTGGTAACCGATTTTGAAGGCGAATCTTCTTTAGGCGCCGCTTTTCACGCTGCAAACGAACCTCTTCCCATAAACGAAGGAGAAACAGAAGCGAGGGGTTTGCATCCTATTGTGGAAGAAATACAGGCCGCAGGGATCGGGAAATGGCGGAAAGCGGTTATATACAGTGAGATACTGAACCGCAGATTTTAAGAAAGTTCAAACAAGTTTTATATCAATCATAAAAAATATTCACTAAATTATGGCTTTAAATTATGTTACTGCCCGCGAAGCCGCTGCGTTGGTAAAAAACAACGATAACGTAGGATTCAGCGGGTTTACGCATGCAGGATGCCCCAAAGTGGTTCCTGTGGAAATTGCCAAACGTGCCGAAGAAGAGCACGCCAAAGGCAATCCTTTTAAGATCGGCGTGTTTACCGGTGCTTCTACCGGCGATGCCATTGACGGCAGCCTGACGCGCGCCCGTGCGATAAAATCACGTACGCCGTATCAAACCAACAAAGATATGCGCAGCGCGATCAACAATTCCGAAGTGGAGTTTTACGATTTACATCTGTCGCAGCTGGCACAGGAAATCCGTTACGGCTTTCTGGGAAAAATAGATGTTGCCATCGTGGAAGCGTGCGATGTTTCGGAAGACGGAAAGATTGTTCTTACCACCGGCGTAGGCATCACTCCCACCATTTGCCGCTTGGCAAAAATAGTGATCGTGGAGCTCAACCGGGCAGTCCCCTCCAAACTTAAGGGAATTCACGACCTGTATGAATTGCAAGACCCTCCGAAACGCAGGGAAATACCCATTTACGAAGTGCAAACCCGCATCGGGTTGGAATATGTGAAGGTTGCGCCATCCAAAATTTATGTGGTGGAGACCGAAAAAGAAGGCGACGGCGGCAGTTTTGCCCCGGTGGATGAAGTTACGGCACAGATCGGCAACAACGTAGCCGATTTCTTTGTTTCGGAGATGAAGTCCGGGCGCATTCCGCACCATTTCCTGCCGGTTCAGTCGGGAGTGGGCAATATTGCTAACGCGGTACTTGAGGCGATGGGCAGCAACACCGATATCCCCCGTTTCGAGGTTTATACCGAAGTTATTCAGGATGCCGTTATTGATATGATGCAGCAGGGCTGCATATCTTTCGCCAGCGGCTGCTCGCTTACCCTGAGCAACGAAGTGCTGAGCGAAATTTACGACGATCTCGGGTTCTTTAAAAACAAACTGGTGCTCCGTCCGTCCGAAATCTCCAACAACCCTGGCCTTATCCGCCGGTTGGGAATCCTCGCGCTGAATACGGCTATTGAGGTGGACGTTTTCGGAAACGTGAACTCTACGCATGTGAATGGCACGAAAATGATGAACGGTATCGGTGGTTCGGGCGATTTCACGCGAAATGCCTACCTCTCCATTTTCCTTACGCCGTCAACGGCGAAAGACGGGGCAATCAGTTGCATAGTGCCTAAAGTAACGCACGAAGACCACAGTGAGCACTCGGTGAAAATAGTAGTTTCGGAATACGGCGTGGCCGACTTGCGCGGAAAAGGGCCGCGGCAACGGGCGCAGGAACTTATCGAGAAATGCGCGCATCCCGATTACAGGCCGTTGTTGCACGAATACCTCAATCTGGGCGTTAAAGGACATATTCCGCAGGATTTGTATTCCAGCTACGCATTTCATCAGGCGCTGGAGCAAACCGGCAGCATGAAGAATGTGGATTTCTCGAAATGCAGGGAGTTGTACAAAAAATAAATGAATATACGGTATTTCAGCATAATGTGTGCGGAAAATGCGGATAAACGTTGGAATTTTTTTAACATCACGAACAATTTTTTAGATTTTCCGTTATATAAGGGATAAATTTATTAACATCAAAAAGTTATTTATTATGGGAATTTTATCATGGATTATTTTGGGCCTTATTGCAGGCGCTATTGCTAAGTGGATTCGCCCCGGCGCAGATCCCGGCGGATGGATTATTACAATTCTTATTGGTATCGTTGGTGCAATTGTCGGCGGATGGATCGGCACGTTACTGGGTCTTGGAACCGTTGACGGTTTCAATATCGGTAGTTTGCTGATAGCCATCGGCGGTTCGTTGATCGTGCTCTGGATTTATGCCTTGCTGAAGAAAAAATAGCATCTTCTTTAACGCACAAAAAACTCCGGGATGTTGTCTCGGGGTTTTTTTGTGCGTTTTAAGATAAAAAAACACTATTGTCCGATAAAAATTTTCATTTTGTTCTGAAATGATTTGTTATAAACGATTTGAGAAGATACTCGAAATCCATGGCTTGAAAAGCCTGATTTTCATAACCGTAAGCTGTGCTACGCTTGCATACGGTTATGAAAATATCGCCTTTCAGGCGACTGATTGTTTTTTTAGCGGACAATACTAATAAAAAAACATATTTTTCCGGCAAAAACTTGCGATTGTTGAGAAAGAACCTTAATTTTGGGTGTTAACCGTTTTATCGGGACAGCTGCGGCCGAACGGTAGAACAAGTATTCATCTTAAACACTTCTACAATATGGCAGTAAAATATGTACTGACAGAGAAGGGTAATCCTGCAAAGCCGGATGATCCCAAGAAGTATTATGCGCAGGCTAAAAGCGCGGGTGAAGTAACCTTTAAGAAGTTGAGCAGGGAGATTGCCGAAGGCTCCACAACGGTAAGCGATACCGATGTGCTGGCCGTGTTGAACGACCTCACAAAGCTCCTCAACCGGCACCTGTCGGAAGGGCGTATCGTTCGTTTCGGCGATTTCGGAAGTTTCCAGATCGGTATTTCCGGCGAAGGCGCAGAGTCTCCCGAGAAATTCAACGTTTCCCTCATCAAGAAAGGGAAGGTTAATTTCCGTCCAGGGGTGGATATCCGCCAAATGCTCAACAACCTGAGGTTCGAGAAAGAAGGTTGACGCTTTTTCCTTTCGGGAAAAAAGCAAATTGATGGGAAGAACCGGAAACAGTGCCCGCAGGCTCATTTCCGGTTCTTTTATGCCGCGTACCCAAAAGGCCGCGGCCTTTTGGATAAAACGTCAGGAGCTTTTGGGTGAAAGGCCGCCTGCTTT
>JAQVEB010000243.1 GCA_028698105.1 Petrimonas sp.
TTTTCGTTCTGCATGCGGATAAAATTGCGCAATGCGCCGTAATAATTCCCCAGATGCAAGTTCCCGGTAGAACGAATACCGCTAAGTACTATATCCATATCGTAAGTTGATTGCTGTATTTTGATGCACAAAGATACGAATAATTTGCGATTTTGGATTCAGGATATACCATTTAGGGAGTTCCCGTGTACCTGGATAACGCAAAATCACTAAATTCTTCAACGAAATGAAGGAATTTCGATTAAATTCTTCAACGGAATGATAAGCCCTGTTTAAAAACCGTATTATAGGGTAATATTACGCATTTCAAAATAACGCTCAATCCCACATCTCATACCATACATCCGGGTAGATTACATTCATTCTAAAAATACCAATTGAAGAATTTTTTCCGTAAATAAAGTTTTAAAGATAGTTTAAAATGCTTACTTTTGTAAAACATTACCGAATGCGGGAAAATCAGGCTTTTCAATTAGGTTATTCCCCATGCCTAAACAGCAAAAAAATAAAATAATATATTTCTCAATTAATTAAAAACAAGAACTTTATGAGTTGGTTAGTAAAATCATCAATCGGCCGGAAATTTATACAAAGTATTTCCGGTTTGTTTCTGATCCTGTTCCTGTTGTTCCACATGAGTATGAATGTTGCGCTCATTTTCAGCTATGATGCGTATAATTTTCTCGCGAATGATATTTTGGGAGCAAACTGGTGGGCTATCATCGGAACCGGGGTAATTGCTCTGGGATTTGTTATTCACGTTTGGTACGCCATTATGCTTACCTTGCAAAACCAGAAAGCAAGAGGTGTAAACAAATACGCTTCGTCAAACAAAACGCCCGTAACATGGTCATCAAAAAACATGTTTGTGCTGGGGTTGTTTATCTTGATCTTTCTGTTCCTGCACTTCTATCAGTTTTGGTATGAAATGCAGTTCAAAGAACTGTTTCACCTCGAAGGTGCACGCGAAGACGCCGCACAGTTGGTGGCGGAAGTCTTTTCGCAACTTTGGGTTGTGGTACTGTACATCATTGCATTCGCAGCCTTATGGTTCCACCTTACACACGGGTTCTGGAGTGCGTTGCATACGGTTGGGCTGAATAACACGGTTTGGATGAACCGCCTGAAATGCTTAAGCAATGTAGTGGCTACTATCATCTGCCTCGGATTTGTTGTTGTGGCTGTTGCCGTTTATCTTGGCTACGCCAATTTATTAGGATAACCAAAAGAAATTTTTTACATTATGACTCAAATAAATTCAAAAATACCCGAAGGGCCTCTCGCCCAAAAATGGACCAATTATAAAGACCATCAGAAACTGGTAAATCCCGCCAACAAACGCCGACTGGACATTATTGTTGTTGGGACGGGGCTGGCGGGAGCATCCGCGGCAGCTTCGCTGGGCGAATTAGGATTCAACGTGTTGAATTTCTGTATTCAGGATTCGCCACGCCGTGCACACTCCATTGCCGCTCAGGGAGGTATAAATGCCGCAAAGAACTATCCAAACGACGGCGACTCCGTTTATCGTTTGTTCTACGATACCATTAAAGGGGGTGATTATCGCGCTCGCGAAGCCAATGTTTACCGTTTGGCAGAAGTTTCCAACAGCATTATTGATCAGTGCGTAGCACAAGGTGTTCCCTTCGCACGCGAATACGGCGGCTTGCTCGACAACCGCTCGTTTGGAGGCGCGCAGGTTTCCCGCACCTTTTATGCTCGCGGCCAGACGGGCCAGCAACTTTTGCTCGGCGCTTATTCCGCTTTGAGCCGCGCCGTGCATAAAAAACAGGTGAAACTCTACACCCGCCGCGAAATGCTTGATTTGGTGCTGGTTGACGGACGCGCACGCGGAATTATTGTACGAAACCTCATCACAGGAAAAATAGAACGCTACTCGGCTCACGCCGTAGTTATTGCTACCGGCGGCTATGGGAACACATTTTTCCTATCCACCAACGCGATGAACTCCAACGGTTCGGCTGCATGGCAATGTTACAAGAAAGGCGCGTATTTCGCCAATCCGGCATACGCACAAATTCACCCCACGTGCATTCCGGTACACGGCGAGTTTCAATCGAAGCTTACGCTGATGTCGGAATCGCTGCGTAACGACGGCCGCATTTGGGTTCCAAAGAAAAAAGAAGATGCCGAAGCCATTCGTGCCGGCAAACTGAAACCGACCCAGATCAAAGAAGAAGACCGCGATTACTACCTGGAGCGCCGCTATCCGGCATTCGGCAACCTGGTGCCCCGCGACGTGGCATCGCGGGCAGCCAAAGAGCGTTGCGACGCAGGTTACGGCGTGGGATCAACCGGTCTGGCTGTTTATCTCGATTTCTCCGATGCCATCAACCGCCTCGGGAAAGACGTGGTGGAAGCCCGCTACGGAAACCTGTTCCAGATGTACGAAAAAATCGTTGACGACAATCCGTATGAAACTCCGATGATGATCTATCCTGCCATTCACTACACCATGGGCGGTATTTGGGTGGATTATGAACTGATGACCAATATTCCGGGACTGTTCGCCATCGGCGAAGCCAATTTCTCCGATCACGGAGCCAATCGCCTCGGCGCGTCGGCCCTTATGCAAGGGTTGGCAGACGGTTACTTTGTGCTGCCTTACACCATTCAGAGTTATTTGGCCGATCAGATTCGCGTTCCGCGATTCAGTACCGACCTTCCTGAATTTGAAGCGGCTGAAAAAGACATCAACGACAGGAAGAACAAATTGATGAATATCAACGGAAAACACTCCGTGGATCATTTTCACAAAAAATTAGGCCACATTATGTGGGATTTCGTAGGAATGGCGCGTGATGCGGAAGGCCTGAAAAAAGCAATCCAAGACATCCAAGCGTTGAAGAAAGAGTTTTGGGCTGACGTACGCATTCCGGGATCGGACGAAACCGTGAACGTAGAACTGGAGAAAGCGTTGCGCTTAGCCGATTTCTTTGAAATAGGAGAACTTATGGCTCACGATGCCCTCGACAGGGAAGAATCTTGCGGCGGACATTTCCGCACAGAGTATCAAACTCCCGAAGGCGAAGCCTTGCGCAACGATGATCAGTTCTCATACGTTTCCTGCTGGGCGTACCAGGGCGAAGACAAAGATCCTGTGATGTACAAAGAGCCGCTTGAATATGAGTTTGTACAGCGTCAAACGAGAAATTATAAATCGTAATTTTAAAAAAGTATCATCCTATGGACAAAAATATCAACATAAAAGTAAAAATTTGGAGGCAAAACGGGCCGAAAGAAAAAGGACGCTTTGAAACTTACGAATTAAAAAATATCTCTCAGGGAAGTTCGTTCCTTGAAATGCTCGACATCCTGAACGAACAACTCATCAACGAGGGACAAACTCCCGTGGTTTTCGACCACGACTGTCGCGAAGGTATTTGCGGCATGTGCAGCCTCTACATTAACGGACATCCGCACGGGCCAGACGAAGACGTTACAACCTGCCAGCTTCACATGCGCCGGTTCAACGACGGCGAGACCATCACCGTTGAGCCGTGGCGTTCCGCCGGATTTCCGGTAATCAAAGACCTGATGGTAGATCGCACAGCTTTCGATAAAATTATTCAGGCCGGCGGTTACGTATCGGTAAATACCGGAGGTATCCCCGATGCCAACGCTATTCCAATCCCGAAAGACAAAGCCGATATGGCTATGGACGCGGCAGCCTGCATTGGTTGCGGCGCATGCGTGGCCGCATGCAAAAACGGATCGGCTATGTTGTTCGTTTCGGCAAAAGTGAGCCAACTGGCATTGTTGCCGCAAGGCAAAGTTGAAGCTGCGCGCCGTGCAAAGGCTATGGTGGCCAAAATGGACGATCTTGGCTTCGGGAACTGCACCAATACCGGCGCCTGCGAGGTGGAATGCCCCAAAAACATTTCCATCAGCAACATTGCGCGCTTGAACCGCGAGTTTTTGAAAGCAAAGTTTAAAGATTAAGAAACTTCGTTTCTTTGGCAGAAATAAAGCGTTTTATCAAGTTACTATTTGATAAAACGCTTTTTATCGCATAAAATATAAGCTTTTTTAACAATCAATTGGTAATCCTGTACGTTATATATTAGTCTTATTTGAACGAATATGCCGTTAATCGGCAATCAATGAATCAATGTTTTATTAATTAGGATTAATATGAAAACAAAAAAAATTATGCTAAGCATGGCAATTATTGCGCTGTCTATGTTTAGTTTACAAGGTTATTCCCAAGTTAAATTCGGGATTAAAGCGGATGTTGGGTTAAACAATCCCACGTTCAGCAGTTCTGCGTTGAAGGTAGAGAATCTGACAACATACAGTGTTGGGCCGTCGCTGGAAGCAATGTTTCCGATGGGAGCCCTTGATGTTGGTTTGGACGCCTCCCTTCTGTACAACGACAACAGAATGACGGTTGCAAATTTGCAATCTTCGAGCAGCGAAGACGTAACAAACCGGTACATTCAGCTTCCGTTGAATGCCAAGATCAAATTCGGGTTGGGAATGCTTCCCATCCGTATGTTTGCAACAGCCGGACCGTATGCCGGATATTTAATTGAAGGCGATAAGATTGATCTCCTGTCGGCTTCGGAAGACATCCGTGCGAAAAAGTTTTCAGCAGGTGCTAATGTAGGCGCAGGTTTTGAGCTTTTCAACATGGTGCAACTGGGTGTGAACTATAGCGTTAAACTAACCGATGATTATTCCACAAATGAACCGAACTGGAACGATCCGTTGAACGGAAAAACAAACGCCTGGTCAATTACCGGAACCGTTTATTTCTGAAAGAAATGATAAACTGATTTTCGATTGTTATTCAACAGATGTTCAATTGTAATTCAGTTGTATCGTTGAATAATTGAACGCCACAACGAATTACGCGAACGAAGTGAGCGAATAACCATTGAATATCGCGAAATGAAATGATATATGCCGATGTAATTCTTCCCCTTCCGCTCGCCGATGTGTTTACATACGAGATTCCGCATGAAATGCAAACCACGGCACGGAATGGATTCAGGGTAATCGTTCCTTTCGGAA
>JAQVEB010000244.1 GCA_028698105.1 Petrimonas sp.
CTTCCTGTTTATATAAACGATAACGCAATGCGTTGCTTACGGTGATAGCGCTCGACATCCCCGATTGCGGCCTGTCGGGAGCAAAAACATGTATATCTCCCAGTTTTTTCAGTTCCTCGATTAACGATTGAATCCCTTTTGCCTGGTATCCATCATCGTTTGTTATCAGTATAAGCGGTTTTCTTTCGTTCATTCAAAAAAAATTTTAGTGAATGACAAAATTAACAAAATCGGCTCTACTTTTCAATGTATTCCGGTTACAAAAACATTAAAAAAAGTAATCTTCATAAAAATTTAACAAGTAAGTATTATCTTTACACATTCTAAATAATCAACATCGTAAGTAAAAATGAAGAAATTCAATATTTTATCAGCGCTGTTTCTTCTGTCAATCAGTATTTTGGCACAAGAAGCAAGACCAACAAAAAACGTTATCGTGATGATCCCCGACGGAACGTCCATCGGTGTATATTCTGCAGCCCGATGGTTTAAGTTTTACAACGGCGAAGAGAATAAATTAAATATTGATCCCTACATGAGCGGAACGGTTACCACGTTTTCGTCAAATGCACCCATAGGCGACTCTGCGCCCACCGGTTCTACATACGCCACCGGCGTGTTGCAACAGTCGGGGAACATTGCCATTCATCCGGTTCCGTCAGAAAACGATCTTTATCCCGTTGACGCTAAAAGGGCTTATCAGCCGGCTGCAACCATTCTGGAAGCGTCTAAAATACTGCAAAAAAAAGCCGTAGGCTTAGTGGTAACCTGTGAGTTTCCACACGCCACACCGGCCGATTTTTCCGCGCATCATTACAATCGCGGAAATTACAAAGCGCTCGCGCCACAAATGGCCTATCAGAATCTGGATGTGATGTTCGGTGGCGGAAACAGCATTTTGACCGACGACATTAAACAGCATTTCAGAAATACCGGAACCACACTTATTCAAGACGATAAGAACGCCTTGCAGAATTACAACGGGAGCGGAAAAGTTTGGGCGCTGTTCGGCGAAAGTGCTTTGCCGTACGACATTGACCGCAATCCCGACAAATTTCCGTCTATTGCCGAAATGACCGGAAAAGCGCTGGAAATACTTTCGAAGAACGACAACGGATTTTTCCTCATGGTTGAAGGCAGTCAGGTAGATTGGGCTGCCCACGCTAACGATCCGGCCGCTATTATACACGAATACCTCGCCTTCGACGAGGCGGTGGGGAAGGTAATGGATTTTGCCAAAAAAGACGGCAACACCGCCGTTGTGATTATGTCCGACCACGGGAACAGCGGGTTTACGATCGGCTCTTCACGTTGTCCGGGCTATGATAAACTACCCATCCAGGCTCTTTTCGAAACAGTTTCTAACTATAAACTCAGCGCCAACGGTATTGAAGCGATGCTCATGAATACCAAACCGGCAGACATGAGAGCCGAGTTCAAGAAATATACGGGAATAGAGCTAAGCGATGAAGAACTCGAAACCATTCTCTCTTCAAAGAATTACAAAGAAAGCGATTACACTAAAGTTGGAACGAGCAATAATTTGGCGCATAACATCGTGAATATCCTTAACTCACACACGTGCTTTGGGTTCACCACCGGCGGGCACACGGGAGAAGAGGTTATTCTTTCGTCGTATCACCCGCAGGGTGATGTCCTGAAAGGACATGTGATGAATACCGATGTAAACGCATATCTGCAAAAGGTTTCAGGGTTGTCAACCTCGCTCAGTGAATTATCCGACAAACTTTTTGCCAAGCACACCGACGTATTCGCCGGAATGAAGTACAGTATAGACAAAACAAACACCGATTTCCCTGTTCTGAAAGTAAAGAAAGGCAGAAAAACACTGGAGATTCCCGCTTTTTCGTCGGTAGCGAAGCTAAACGGTAAGCCGTTTAACATTGGTTCGGTTGCGGTTTATATTGATAAAAACGACACGTTTTATTTGCCGAAGGATTTGGCGGAGAAATTGGAATAAAAAAAGCGGCGGTTGCCGCTTTTTTTGTTTCTGTAATGCTTCTCCTACGGAGTTTTCGTTTCCACATTTCCCTGAAACGAAATAGGTTGCCGGTTGTAATCCGAAACATCCAGGCGTGCGGTTCCGTTTTCCCAAATATCGAAATACAAAACAACCTGACGGTCGAGATCGTTAGGCCTTATCTGCACAAGCCAGTTTCCGTTTCGTTTGCCGGGTTGCACCTGATATTCGAAATCGGTGCTTGTGAACTTAATTCCACCTTCACTCGGATTCATGGGTGCCGTATAGGCTCGTCCGTAATAGGGTAAATACGCCTTCACGGTGTCTTGCGAAACCTTCACGTCATAATACGGACTTAAATAAATGGATCTGAACCCCGTGGGGTAAGCATAGGTTGCGTTAAAAGTAAAATTAAGATCGTTCACATTTTGCGCAATCTCCTGGGCGAGCGCTTCTTTTTCAGCAGCCGATTGTGCTGTGCCGCAACTTGTGAAATGCAAAGCAACCCCTAAGAGAATCAATGGAATGTAAAAAAATCGCTTTTTCATATCGTTTCCTCCTTATCTTTTACCTATAAAACGATGAAAAGGTGTTTTTTGTTGCTAAAACGGGGAAGAATTTGTGAAATAATTAACAGAATATAAGAGTAGTAACAATATCAATAGGATGAAAAATGAATAAATTTCCCATTTTCTCCCTACCACGGTGTAATAATGCGACACAATGAATGATACCAGCGCCACGATCAGATAAAGCCAAAACAACGTACGCGTTAAATAAATCGCCTGAAAAATCAAGCAGAAAGCGATCAGCAAAATAATGTACGATAAGATTTTCTGCGAAAAGACTTTGTCCCTCCGCAAATGTTTGCTGTCCGCCGAGATATAAACAACAACAAGGATGAGCAACGTCGCGATAAACCCCCACTGGGGAACCGTATAAGTTGGAATATGCGTTACATCTATTATTTCGGTCAAATGCAGAAAGGGTGCTACAAAACCTGCAATATTATCGCCAAAAACATAAAATGCAAAAACAATCCAGAACACCAATACAATACCCCAAAGCGATGCAAAAAAAGATTTAATCCGAAAACTGCTGACAGAATGTTGCGCAGCCCACCAAAACGGGATAAGCAAAAGAGAATATATTTCAAAAAAGGCCGCTATCGAAAGCAAGATGGATGACTGGAACGCGTATTTTTGCGGAGTTGAAGGATAATCGTAAGAATCAAGCAACGGGAATAACGCCCACAGGATGAAGATAGTGCTCAGGTACGCCGGCGACATGGGCAGAAAGAACGGATGTACACTGAAGAGAATGAGCGGAAAGATGTACGAAAGCGATGTCCGCATTCGAATTATTCCGTATCGTAAATTCAGTTGCGAGATAAATATGGCAATAACAAAGACGCTGGCAGTAGCCGCCAAAAACGATATCCACGGATTCTCGAAAAAATGTCCGACATACGGCCAAACAAAACCGGCATCCGTGGCCTCACTTTGGGGAAGTCCTTTTTGCAAAAAGAGCAGCAACCTCATGACCAGAACAATAATAGTGGTGAAAAGTGAGGTAAATCTTGCCTCCACGATGTATGTTTTGAATTGTCTCGCCAACGTATTCATGCTGTACTATTTTTCCAGATCAAAACCAATATCCTTCCGGTAATACATTCCTTCAAACGAAATTCTGGCCGCGTTTTCATACGATTTTGCAAGCGCTTCGCGCATTGTGTTTCCGTAGGAAGTGACTGCCAAAACCCTACCTCCCGATGAAACGATATTTCCGTTTTGCAACGCTGTTCCCGCATGAAAAATTATGCTGTCTTTTACGTCGGTCAGGCCGGTAATAATCTTTCCTTTCGCATAATTTTCCGGATATCCGCCGGAAACAAGCATAACTGTTGTGGCGAACCGTTCATCAGATTCCACATTGTATGCGTCCAACGTTTCCGTCGCCACGCCGTTCAACAATTGCAGTAAATCCGATTTCAATCTGGGCATAACCACCTCCGTCTCCGGATCGCCCATGCGTACGTTGTATTCGATAACCTTTGGTTCGCCGCCAACCTTAATTAATCCGAAAAATATAAATCCTTTGTAATCAATGCTTTCTTTTCTTAGCCCATCCACTGTCGGTTTAACAATGCGGTCTTCCACTTTCCGCATAAATGCGGCATCGGCAAACAACACGGGAGAAACCGCACCCATTCCGCCGGTATTTAATCCGGTGTCGCCCTCGCCTATGCGTTTATAATCCTTTGCCTCCGGCAAAATTTTATAGGATTTTCCATCCGTAAGCACAAAAACCGAGCATTCAATACCCGAAAGAAATTCTTCGATAACCACTTTGTTGCTTGCCCTGCCGAACTTTCCTTTCAACATCTCCCAAAGCATTTGTTTCGAGTAGTTAATATCGTCAATGATCAATACACCTTTTCCGGCGGCGAGGCCATCGGCTTTCAGCACGTAGGGCGGATTCATGGAATCCAGAAACCGGTTCCCGTCCATGATGTTATCCAACGTTACCGCCAGATATTTTGCCGTGGGAATGCCGTGACGCATCATGAATTCTTTCGCAAAATCTTTGCTCCCTTCCAGTTGTGCGCCCTGTTTCGATGGCCCGATAACGGCAATATGGCAAATATCTTCGTCCTTCAGAAAAAAATCGTAGATTCCCGATACAAGCGGATCTTCAGGGCCTACAACCACCATATCAATATCTTTTTCCAACGCGAATTTTTTGATCGCGTCGAAATCCGTTACCGAAAGAGCAACGTTCTCTCCAAGTGAAGCCGTACCGGCATTGCCCGGAGCAATAAACAAGTTATGCAAGTCTTTACTCTGCTTTAATTTCCATGCCAACGCATGCTCACGACCACCTGACCCAAGTACTAAAACATTCATATCAAACAATTTGACAAATTCGAATTGTATTCTTTCAAAAGAGAAAACAAAAATACTAAAAATAATGAAAAAAACATATTTTCTCGCGATTAACTCTCGTACCAATGAAAATTGTAACTTTGTGGA
>JAQVEB010000245.1 GCA_028698105.1 Petrimonas sp.
TCAAATACAAATGGTTGCCACTTGATGCTTATGCAAATATTGAAAATCTCAAAGAACGCTTGTCTACAATATTAAAAAATATTGGACACGAAAAATATAACATTAATTTTTATTGATTACTTATTTTCCTCTGATGGTGCAGGTAATTCCACATCAACAGTTGCTGGGCCACTTATTGTTAATTCGCTCCAACTTATTTTTTTTAAAGCAAGTTCAGGTGTAACTGAAGGTCCACCTGGATTCCATCCACTTTGAACATTTATCGATAGCTCTAATCCAAGTCGCTCCGCTTCTTTAACAGCATGTCCAAAAAGTTTAAGCCACTCTTTGCTTAGAAATGCAGGTCCTGCTTCTGTTTTGTGTGCTACATCATAAGCAGAAGACCCCGCATCGAAAATCATAGCTCCTCCATAACCGTTATTTTTCATTGCTTCCAGGTCTTTGGTTATACAATCTTTATTTACATTACTGTTGAGCCACCACCAATAAGCTCTTATTTTTGCATTGTTTGGCGGAGACTTAAAATCCTGTAATAGTTCTGAATAGGAAGTATTAAATTTTGTTCTGTAAATATTTCGATCAATTATGCAGCTATCAATTAAAAGTGAAAGTGCAATAATAATTATTTTCAATAATACGGATTTAAAAATCGCGGAATTTGACATGATATATTATTTTTTTATTATTCTTTCCGTGGATCAAACAATTGCGGCAACCAAACTTTAAAAAACGGATATTCCGTCATGGTATTTCCGGCAGAAGCATAATCACATAATTCAACATCCACTGGATCAGCCTCGTATTCGGTATATGCTTCGGGTAAAAATTTGGCCGAAAAGATCATCCAGATGTCGGGGTTGCTGCTTTTCTTCGGCGTCAGATCAATGTACCCATTGTCGCTGGCAACGGGAGCGAGCACCGCTTCCAGCCCGGGGCCGGGCAGGCGTTCGTCGCGTGTGAGAACGACAGGCCCGCGAGAAATGGCTTTGTATTGGGGTTTTTGGCCTATGGAATGGATTTTCCCGCGCATATCGAAAGAAACAGAGATTTTATCGTTATTCTTCCAATCTCTGGTGATTTTCAGATAATCTCCCTTGGAAATGTCCTTTACAGGCTGGCCATTCACAGAGACGGATGTCTCGTCGCTCCAGTCGGGGATACGAAGAGAGAGCGTCATGTTTTCGGCCTTTTTCATGTTTAATTCGATAGCAACGTTGCCTGAAACTGGATAATCTGTATGCTGATTCACGGTAAGTGCATTCCCTTTCGGCGTTTTCAAGCTGTAAGAGCCATCAATGTAAAAATTAACCGACGGCCCTACTTTCGATTCCATGACCGTGGTCAGTGGAATTGTAAAAAGTCCGCGAGGGCCGCTGGCATTACAGCAATTCAATCCCATTCCGCATTGTTCGGATCCTTTCAGGCGTTGGCCTGAAAGCGGTGTATATTTGGCCCAATCCGATCCGTCGGGACGCATTGATCCGAGCAGTGCGTTGTAATATGCCTTTTCGATGGCATCGGCATATTTGGCTTCTCCAGTAAGTCGCAATAATTGTTGATTAAATTTGATCCACGTTACCGTTACACACGTTTCCTGATAGTGTCTGATGGGGATTGCCTGTAGCGCTTTTCCGCCGAACCAGGCCTCCATTGCCGCTCCCGAACCGGCAATATTGATTTCGGTATCTATGATGCTTTGCCACGTATTTTCGGCGGCTTTTTTATATGCTTCTTTTCCGGTTATCCGGTACAACTCAAGCAGCCCTTCGTAACACGACATCATCTCGTAAGCTTTTTGTCCCTGATCCCATCCGTACCAATTATTAAAGTTCGGTTTCGGAAAACGCTCCCCTACGGGAACAGTGGATTTTGACAGGAGTTGAGGACCGTCCGGCGTTTCCCATTGACGAACGATCTCCTCGGCAAAGTCCAGGTATTTTTTATCGCCGGTACGAACGTATAACTGTGTTATCGGTTCCAATACCGATGAAGCTGCCATGCCGTGGTGATTTCCCATCAGCACGATCTTCGCATTTTTTTCGGTGAGTTCCTTCATCAGAAAATCGGCTTCTTTTTTTGCCGCATCCAGCGATGTTTTATCTTTTGTAATGTCGTAATACGAAATCAATCCGAGCATAACATACTTTCTGCCCCAAATGTCCCATGCTTTCAACCGACTGTCAGGCGCATAATTGCCGATATACCCTTCGGGTGTTTGTGTTGCCATCAATCCTTTGGCAGCCTTTGTGAGCGTGTTCATCAACTCGGGAGTTTGCTTGTAATTGTATGCCAAAGCGGCCGAAGTGAACCATTTTCCCCAGAATTCGCCCTGCCAGCAGCTATGTTCATCGTGCTGCGTGAAAGGATGGATCAGCTTTTCGTAATCCTGAGCCAGTATCCGGTTAGTGTACGACGCGTTCAGTTTATCGCCTACGTATCCATTTAATTTTGCCGATTCGGCCGTAGTCAATTTATCAGAAATTGCCTGATTCACGTTTCTTTGAGCAACAATGCCAAGGTGAAAAACAATGAATGCGATGATAAAAAGGAATGATTTTTTTCTCATGACGGTATAATTAGATGAAATTTTCGCTGTAAATATAATAATTTTCTATCACACAACACGCTGTATGCAATCGGTTAACAGTGTCAAAAAATGGTTTCAGAGTTTATATTTTTTAGCGACGCAGTTGTTTCTCGTCAATTTCCTTGTGATTCTCGAATATATCAATTTGTAACTTCAGATAGCCTAAAAGGCCGATAGCTAAGATGATGGAGCCATACGAAAATTCTTTGATCACGTTCTCTTTCACGATAAATCCCAACGCTCCGCTGATGAAGAAAATAAGCATGGTGAATATGGTAAATATAAAAATGATTTTTGCTTTTTTGGGATTTCTCCAAACCTTCTTTTCGTACCTCAGCGATGTTTTAGCCGGGTCTTGCAACGATGCGAAACTGAGTGCCAGACCTAAAAAGATCAACGCGTTGTTGTATGTTTGGAACAAATACGCGGAGTTTGCCGAAAGAAATTCAAATCCTTTAAAGAAAGGCTTTATTATCAAAAATAATCCGATAAGTAAGAAAGGATATTGGAGGTAACTTAGCGTATGAAAGATTTGTTTCATATTTTTCATTTCATTTTTTATTCTTGAGGTTTCTAATTGATCGAATTGTTTTGCGGAAACAATATGCCCTTGTTCTGCGAAGTTACCGCATTAACGGCGGAATTTCGGATATTAACCGGAAAATTCCTTCTTCACGCGCTGCGAATACAAGTTTTGCAGCCTTGATAATTTGAGGATTTGGTATCTTTTTGCCAAAATCAGCCGGATTCTCTTCGATCTGCTTGACGAGGTGCTGATTTCCTCATCATATTTTTGAATAATCTCTCGCTTTTTTTCTTCCAGAAATTTTTTATCGTATTCAGGAATCGGACGATGGATGATTTTCGTGTTCATATTCCAGTACTTAGTCTTCAAATTTATTTGCGCTCGATTCGCGCGCCCAACTTATTTAACCGAAGATCAATATGTTGATACCCCCGGTCAATTTGGTCAATGTTGTGAATGGTGCTTTTGCCTTCGGCACACATGGCGGCGATGAGCAACGAAATTCCTGCGCGAATATCGGGCGATGTCATCGTCATACCCCGCAGTTTAAACCGGTCGCCCAACCCGATCACCGTTGCACGGTGCGGATCGCACAAAATAATTTGCGCGCCCATGTCAATCAGTTTATCCACAAAGAACAACCGGCTCTCGAACATTTTTTGGTGTATCAACACACAGCCTTCGGCTTTGGTGGCGACAACCAGCATCACGCTCAGCAAATCGGGCGTGAGGCCGGGCCAGGGAGCATCGGCAATGGTGAGGATGGAGCCGTCCATAAACGATTCTATGGTGTAAGATTCCTGCGAGGGAATGTGCAAGTCGTCATCTCGCTGCTCAATTTGTATGCCCAGCCGGCGAAAACTTTCGGGAATGATGCCGAGGTTGGCGACCGATGTGTTTTTTATGGTAATTTCCGATGCGGTCATCGCCGCCATGCCGATAAAACTGCCCACTTCAATCATATCGGGGAGCAAACGATGGCGGCAACCGCCGAGCTTTGTTACGCCTTTTACGATAAGCCGGTTGGAGCCGATCCCTTCAATTTTCGCCCCCATCCGCACCAGCATATTGCTCAATTGCTCCACGTAAGGCTCGCAGGCAGCGTTGTAGATAATCGTTTCGCCTTCGGCGAAAACCGAAGCCATGAGCAGATTTGCCGTACCCGTTACCGAAGCTTCGTCGAGCAGAATATATTGTCCTCGCAATTTGTCGGCCGAAAGGCAGTAAATGTTATTTTCCTGGTCAAAAACCAATTCGGCGCCCAGTTTAATGATGCCGTTGAAATGGGTATCAAGCCTCCGACGGCCTATTTTATCGCCGCCGGGTTTGGCGATCGTGGCATTACCGAACCGCGCCAGCAGCGGGCCGATAAGCATTACCGATCCGCGTAATGCGGCGCTTTTTTTTAGGAAATCTTCGGTTTTGGTGAATTGTGTATCAATGTTTTCGGCCTTGAACGACCAGGAATCGCTGCTAATTTTCTTTACCTCCACACCCAGCTCTTTCAGCAACAGGATGAGGTTGTTTACGTCCAAAATATAGGGAACGTTTTCGATAATTACCTCTTGCTGTGTGAGTAACGTGGCGCATATAACCTGCAAGGCCTCGTTTTTTGCGCCTTGCGGCGTGATTTCTCCGTTGAGGCGATGTCCGCCTTCGATGATAAATGATGACATAGGTTTATGTGCGATTTAGATTTCGGATTTGATTTTTGCAAATTTACGGAATATTGTTGTACTCCGTTTAATGTAAGCAATAGAAAATAGTAAATAATGCGAATCCAGAGTTAAAAAATAAGATATAAGAAAGCGATCGCCAACTTTCCGAAAATATGTACTAAAAGTCCGTTGGTTGATCTAACTTTCATCGCTCTTTGAATAGATGTTTTTTCGTTT
>JAQVEB010000246.1 GCA_028698105.1 Petrimonas sp.
TACAAATACAAGTATTTTCGGATTCGTTATAACTATTTAAAATAAAAAAGATGCAAGCAAACAAATTAATCTGGCTAATAGCAATATTGGCAGTTGTGTCGTGTACTAACAAACAAAAAACGGCCCCCGAAGAAGCTGCCACGCTTTCGGGACTGAAACGAAGTAACTTTCAATCGGTAGTGAACGGCGATTCAACCGATTTGTATGTATTGAAAAATGCCAACGGCATGGAAGTAACCGTTACCAATTACGGCGGACGCATTGTATCGGTAATGGTGCCCGATAAAAACGGAACTATGCAGGATGTTGTGCTCGGTTTCGATTCTATTCAGGGATATACTTCGGTTGACAATAACCTTGGAGCGACTATCGGACGTTACGGTAACCGTATCGCTAACGGAAAAATTAAGGTTGAAGGCGTTGAATATCAACTGCCGCAAAACAATTACGGACACACGCTGCACGGCGGCCCCAACGGGTTCGATAAGCAGGTTTTTAAAGCCGTCCAACCGGATAGTCAAACGGTGGTTTTAACGTATTTGTCAAAAGACGGCGAAGCCGGATTCCCGGGTAATCTGAATGTGAAAGTTACCATGAATCTGACAAACGACGATGCCATTGATATTAAATATGAAGCTGAAACCGATAAGGAAACGGTTGTAAACCTCACGAATCACTCATATTTCAACCTAAGCGGCAATCCAAACAACACCATTCTGGACGAATTGCTGACGATAAATGCCGATACCTATACTCCTGTGGACAGCACGTTTATGACTACCGGAAAAATTGATAAGGTAGAAGGCACGCCTATGGATTTCAGAACGGCTACGCCGATCGGCGAACGCATTGAAGCCGATTTCGATCAATTGAAAAACGGAAAAGGTTACGATCACAACTGGGTGTTGAACACCAAAGGCGATATTTCGCAGGTAGCGGCCACGGTTTATTCACCCGAAACGGGTATCCAATTAGATGTTTATACTTCGGAACCGGGCTTGCAGGTTTACGTGGGCAATTTCCTCGATGGAACCATGACGGGCAAAAAAGGCATCGTTTACAACAAACGCACGGCCATTTGTCTGGAATCGCAAAAATATCCCGATTCGCCCAACAAACCCGATTGGCCTCAACCATACCTAAAACCGGGCGAAAAATATACCAGCGAGTGTATTTACAAGTTTTCGGTAAAATAAAATATGGAAAGCATGTTCCTGCACGAACCTTGGATCATTCCGGTGATCATTGTGCTTGCCTTGTTTGATGCGGTAATGAAAGCGATTGCCATGTGGCGGTCGGCCAGGAATAATCATATGGTCTGGTTTGTATGCATTGCGGTTTTCAATACCATCGGTATTCTGCCGATCGTGTATTTGGTGCTGGATAAAAACAATGCATTCCGAAAACCGGAGCGGTTGCCCGAATAAATTACAAGAAAAAGGAGAACTTCACCGGTTCTCCTTTTTGTTGTTTTTTTCGTAATACTTGCACCAATCTTTCAGCCCACAAATCTCGCATTTCGGTTTACGGGCGACACACACATAACGCCCGTGCAAAATCAACCAGTGATGTGCGTTTGCAAGTAATTTTTTAGGAATATTTTTAACCAGTTCTTTTTCGGTTTCCTTCGGATTTTTGGAGTTGTCGGTCAGCCCAATGCGATTAGAGACACGAAAAACATGCGTGTCCACCGGCATGGCCGGTGTATCGAAAGCTACGGCCAGCATCACGTTGGCCGTTTTTCTCCCGACTCCCGGAACGGTCAGAAGCGAATCAATATCGGATGGCACTTTACCGTTGAAATCCGCAACAAGCTTTTGGGCCATCTTTACCAGATTTTTCGCTTTATTGTTCGGGTATGAACACGATTTAATGTATTCGTACACCTCATCGGGAGACGATGCCGCCATCACCTCCGGTGTAGGGAAAGCCTCGAAAACTTTCGGCGAAATCATGTTTACCCGTTTATCGGTGCATTGTGCCGAAAGAATAACCGCGATCAGCAGTTGATACGGATTTTTATAATCCAACTCCGTTTCTGCCGATTCGGCATTGGCTTGGAACCAGCCGATCACGTTTTTGTAACGCTCTTTTTTGGTCATATTTTGCTTCGCGTTATTCGATAGTTATTCGCTCTGCGTTATTCAGCTTCGCTGTACACAACCAATTACTATTGAATAACAATTGAATAACAATTGAATAACAATTGAATTTCATCTCATTATTTCATCCGATAGATACATAAAGATTTTTTCCTAAGCCGATCTCAACCAATCGGTTATATGTGGAAATCTGAATATCACTTAATCCACGTTCGATTCTTGAGATATAGCTCTTTTTTGTGCCGGTACGTTGAGCTAATTCTTCCTGTGTCATATTGACTTCCTTTCTTGCTTCTTTCAACATAGCGCCCAACCTGAAAGCTAAAGAGTCGGCTTCAAACTTGTCGCGTTCCGGTGTTCCTTTTATTCCGTATTTTTCGGTCAATAAATCTTCAAAATCTGTTGTATCTTTCATAATTATCTGTTTTTATTGTATAAGTATTCTTTTTTTAGTTTTTCTGCAAGTCTTATCTCATTTTTTGGAGTTTTCTGAGACTTTTTTATAAAACAATTTGTTAGTACGATTAAATTTTCCTCATCAAAGAAACACAAAATGCGAATAAGTTTGAAAGTTGTTAAAACCCTTATTTCATAAATTCCGTCAGAATCCTCCAATGATTTTAAAAACTTTATCGGAACTCGCCTTTCATAGCGAATAAGATCCAATACATATTCAATTTTTGCTTGAACGGAACTTTCTTGAGCTCTATAAAAATCAATGAAATAATTTTTATAGGATATGATTTTTCGTATCATTTCACAAAGTTAACTAAATAGTTTACATTTTCGCAACAAGTAATAAAAAAATCCTTTCTTTTTTGAAAAGGATTTTAGTGAAAGGAAATCTTATCTCATAATTTCATCCGATAGTGGGATAAACCGCGCACTCAAATCCGGATCGGCCATATCGGGATCGAGAGGGAACATGGGCCGGTTGATGCGTTTGTAAGGCAAACGCAGCAAATCCTGATCCACGCCGCCCGGTGTGGAGGCCATGAGCCAGTCGCCGCGCATATTGTACAATTCGGGGACCAGATAACCGATTTTTACCACCAGCACATCGGCTTCGCGCGGTTTCAGCCCTAAATCGGTAAAATCTTTTTCGTAATGATAACCTTTTCTGCGTTCGGTTACAATAGTGTAAATATTTCCGCTTTTTACCACCACTTCGGTTTTGGCGTCTATGTCGCCTTCTTTGATGGCCATAATCTCGCCCTGCAGCCGGATGGGGCCCGCGTAGCGATTGTCAATGGCTGCTCCGGGCGTTGCATCAATTTTTCCGCCAATACCGATCTCTTTTGCTTTCTTCACTAATTCGGGGCCGGGAATAGATGCGTAGATCAATGTTTTCTTGCCTCCGGCTTGGAATTCAGGGCGTTTGAAAATCTCGGTCAATGTCCAGGTAACATCTCCGGCGCCTCCGGCGGTTGGGTTATCGCCCATATCGCTGATGATGAACGGTTTTTTATCGCTTGCAACGGCTTTATTCAACGCGCTGTCCAGCGTTGTGGTGGGAGCCACGAACTCAAACTTTTTGCGTACGTCCCAAAAATGTTTTGCCAGTTTTTCGGCAGCTTTACCAACGGCTTCTTTGTTGTCGCCGTAAGCCATTACCACGCCGTGATTACGAGGTTCATCAGCCCATGGGTACGACATCCAGATAGCGGCGTCAATTACGTCGTCGCCCGAAATTACGTCCGGTATTTCGGCATACAAGCTTTTGCCCGGCTCAACGCGCGTGCTGGTTTTCTCGCCCGGAAGCAGGATGGGAACAGCAATCCACGCTTTGTAGGCCGGTTTGCCTTTCCCGTTCTCTAATCTTTCCAGCAAATTGGTTACAGCTCTTTTTTTGGATTCGATGGCATCTTCGTGCGGCGCCATACGGTAGCACGTGATCAAATCGGTGTTCTGCGCCAATCGGGGCGAAACACAGCCGTGCAAGTCCATGGAAGTGGATATCAGCACGTCAAGCCCAACCAGTTCGCGAATGCGAACCAGAAAATCGCCTTCAGGATCGTCCAACCCCTGAACGCTCATTGCGCCGTGAATATCAAAGAAAATCCCGTCGAGAGGCATCACATCTTTCAACATAGTTAGGGTTTTCGTAACGAGCGATTCATACGCTTCGCGTGTTACGATGCCGCCCGGCATGGCGTGTCCGCGCAAGGTGGGAAGCCAGGTCGCTCTGTTGATAATGCCGGAATCGGGCGCGAAAAACGGGTAATAACTGTAAATACTGTCGCCAACACGGGCTTTGAAAGCTTCTTCGTTGGTTGTTGCCGGCGAAAATGTACTCGATTCGATGGCGATGCCGCAGATGGCGACGCGCGGAAGTTCTTTTTTTGCTGATGAGTTTTTGCAACCTGCGGACACAAGCAGTGCAACGGCAGAGAGTGTAAAGAGTAATTTCTTCATAACCTTATGATTTATTGATTGTTGATGACATGTGTAGTGTGTACGGCGATCAGGCATGCGGTTTCCGTTCGCAACCTGTTTTCGCCGAGACTTACCGGCTCGAAGCCGTTTTCGATGGCTTTTTGTACTTCTTCTTCACTGAAATCGCCTTCGGGGCCGATAAGGATCAATGCGTTTTCGCCCTTGCGGTAGCATTGAGCCAAAGGCTTTTTGGGAGTATCGTAACAATGTGCTATAAACTTTTGTCCGTTAAACGGTTGTGAGATAAAATCATCGAACGAAACCATTTCGTTAAGTCTGGGCAAAACGGCCTGCTGCGATTGCTTTATGGCTGAAACCAGAATTTTTTCCAACCGTTCGGTCTTGATCTCTTTTCGTTCCGAAAAACGGCAAAGCAAGGGCGAAAACGCATCAATCCCAATTTCGGTTGCTTTTTCGGCAAACCATTCGTTTCTGTCCATGTTTTTGG
>JAQVEB010000247.1 GCA_028698105.1 Petrimonas sp.
GCCTCCGCGTTATCCGAAATATCGTATCCGATCCCGATGATCTTTTGCACACCGCTTTCCTCGATCATTTCCGCAACCCGTTTATACAAAGACTTCGGCACCATGCCCGTTTGAAGAATATCGGACAGGATGAGTGTTTTCTTCAGCGGTTTCTCCATTTTGCGCTGATTCTGAAAATCGAGCGCTATTTTAATGGAATTGATATCGGAATTGTAGGTATCGTTGATGATGATGCAGTTATTCTTTCCCTGGCGCACGTCAAGCCGCATGGCCACCGGTTCCAGTTTCAGCATACGTTCCGAAATTTCTTCGGGAACAATGTGCATGTACAGCAATGTTGCAAGACAATGGATGGCGTTTTCGATGGAAGCGTCATCGGTGAAAGGAATATCCACGGAATGTTCAAATTGAAGGAACGAATAATGAAGCGTACTCACGACACTCTTCTTTTCAATTTTTGAGATAAACAGAGGCGCATCGGATTGTTTCCTCGACCACGTAAACGCTTTCTGCGAAAGCAACATCGTGTCGGCGCACTGACTGATGAGTTCGTTGTCTTCATCGTAAATAACCACTTCGCAATTAGCGAAAAGCTCCATTTTTTCGAGACATTTCTGTTGCTGAGAGGTAAAATTCTCCTGATGCGCTTCTCCGATTTTAGTCAATATGCCGATTGTTGGGCGGATAACCGTTTCCAAATGTTCCATTTCATCGGGTAACGAAATTCCCGCTTCGAAAATGCCCAATTCCGTGGAATCATCCAATTGCCAAACCGATAAGGGAACGCCGATTTGCGAATTGTAACTTCGCGGGGAGCGCACAATGTTGAAGTTTTCCTGCAGTAACTGGTAAAGCCACTCTTTGCCGATGGTTTTCCCGTTGCTGCCCGTTATTCCGATAACAGGAAAATCAAATCGGTTGCGATGAAAAGCAGCGAGCTTTTGCAACGCGTAAAGCGGATTTTTCACCTGTAAAAAATTACATCCCTGCAAATTATCCCATTCGGGAGCATATTTGGCGACGACAAAATTTCGTACGCCCGATAAATACAGTTCGGGAACGAATTGATGCGCGTCGTTGCTTTTTGTCTCAAGGGCAAAAAACAATGTTTCCTGCGGATTGGACAGTTTGCGGCTATCCGTTAGCAGTACCGATATCTCCGATTCCTGCAACTTGGTGTTCCGGATGCCTAAAACGGATGCTATTTTTGTTATATTGTATTTCATATTCAGGTTGATTGATCGTTACTTACCAGCCTATTGATGTGCTGTATTTCTTTTTCACAATCCACTTGCGGATATTTTTGCGAAAATTCGCGAAGTTTTCCGAGCGTTTGCGTCAAAAAAGCGGTATGTTCTTTCGTTTCGGGATTCAATGGTCTGTGGCTGAGCGCCCGATAGACTGTTTGCCATTCGGCAATGATTTTTTCCGTTTCGTGCGAAAAAAACGTTTCGCGAAAACGATCCCAGATATATTGCGTTGCCACCGAGGAAGGATGCAGCATATCCTCGGCATAAAAACGATAATCGCGCAACTCGTCCATCAAAATTTCATACGCCGGAAAATAACGCACATTCCCCGGATAAGCTTCGCTTATTTGTTCGATGGCAAGATGCAGAACGGCTTTGCTGAGTTGATTTTCGTGCGCCCCATCTTTCCAATGGCGGATCGGGCTTACCGTGAAAATAAACCTGACATCCGGATTGGTTTCCCGAAATTCGGCGATCAACGGAATCCATGCCGAAGAGCTCTCTTCGACTGACAAACGTGTGCGCGTAAACGTTTCCGAAGGAAATTTGTGACAATTACCTACAATTTGACCGCTTTCCCGAAAGCGATAAACGTACGACGTTCCGAAGGTAATGAGCAAAACATCCGTTTTTCTGATGGAATCGGCAGCCGGAACAAATCGGTCGAGGATGTTCCGAATGCTTATCTCAGAAGTAGGCCCGGAGAAAGCCCCATGATGCAAAAAACTATGATACAAACCATTGCGAAAGGTCAATTCCCCTTCATCAAACCGTTCACTAAGCCATAATCGCCTTATGGCAGCAATAATGGACATCGGATTATATAAAATCCCGAACGGATTCACATCTGCATCAAATTCATTTTCAAGGAGTAAATTGCCGATATTTTCGGAAAAGCAGGAACCGAAAAGCATCACCCGCGAAGAATGATCTATCTGAAGGTCGGAAGGGGGAATAAAAACGTGCGTGCGAAAATCCATAGCTGCTTTTTTCTTACAAAAATAACATAAAACACGCGAGAATGTAAATTCAAAGAATTATAATTTGTGAAAAGTCGGTAATGAGGATATTTTCAACGGCACCTGTATAAAAAAGGAAAGGTTGTCTCGCGACAACCAATCTTCATTGTTAACCTTAAATCTAATACCATGAAAAACACGATGCAAATATAAGCCTTTTTCTGCTATAAAACATACTTTTGCAGCATAAATATCGCGATTTTCGTATTTTTTAACCAAATAAAGTGTTTCAGGAACACTTTAAACATATTTTCACGCAATTACTCCACGTAAAGCACCAACCCTTTCAGGTATTCACCTTCGGGATGATAAATACTAACGAGGTGATCGGCAGGCTGGGTGAGCTGATGCAAAATGCGCACGCTCCTACCCGATATAGCTGCCGCGCTGAAAACAGCCAACCGAAACTGTTCTTTGGAAATAACCTGCGAACAGGAAAACGTGAACAGCACGCCGCCGGAGGCGATTTTCTCCAATGCGGCCAGATTCAGTTTCCTGTAACCCTGTAACGCATTGTTTATCGCTCCGCGATGTTTGGCGAACGCCGGCGGATCAAGAACGATCAGATCGTACGCGTCTTTCTCCGTGTTTTTGAGGAAATGAAACGCATCTTCCGAAAAAGAGCGGTGCCGCGGCTCAACGCCGAAGTTGAGCTTTACATTTTCGTCGGTAAGCAGCACGGCTTTCGACGAACTGTCCACCGAATCCACTTGCGCGGCTCCGCCGCGCAGCGCGTAAACCGAAAAACCGCCCGTGTAGCAAAACATATTGAGCGCTTTGCGGCCCTGAGCATACTTTTCCAGTAAGCTCCGGTTTTCGCGTTGATCCACGAAAAAACCCGTTTTTTGTCCGCGCAGCCAGTCTATATTGAATTTCAGGCCGTTTTCAACAGCCACCGCATCGGCACTTTCGCCTCCGAAAAGATACGTATCTTCGGGTTCAATATCGGCTTTAAAAGGCAGCGTGCCTTCCGATTTGTAGAAAATGTTTTGCAAAACATCCGCAGGAATTACTTTTCGCAACGCCTCCACGATAAGGCTGCGGTCTTCGTGCATACCAACCGAATGCGCCTGTATCACCGCCGTGTTGCCGTACATATCAATGATCAGGCCGGGAAGGTTGTCGCCTTCACCATGCACCAGACGATAAGTGTTGTTATCGGGGCGCACCAACCCGATTTCCGTGCGCATGTTGTACGCTTTGGAAAGCCTCCGTTCGTAAAAACCAGCATCAATTGCCTCATCTTTAAACGACAACATGCGCACGGAAATGCTGCCGATCTGGTAATGCCCCACACCGAGGAACGAACCGTCGTTCGCCAGAACTTTCACCACTTCGCCTTCCTCCACGGAATCGGGTTTTCGCGCAATGGCGCCCGAAAACACCCACGGATGGAACCGGCGAAGCGACTCTTCTTTTTTCGGTTTCAGCGTTATTTCGTTTAAATTGCTCATACGGCTTGCGCTTGCTTCAGGAATTTATAGATGCGGACACACGCCCATGCGTCAATGGCTGCGTACATTTGCTGCGCCTCGGTAAGCCTGTTTGCTTCCCAGTTGGAAAGACGTTGGTTTTTCGATATTTTTTTGCCGAAAAGAATGGCGTAGATCTTTTGCAGGCTGTTGTCGTCAATATCGTATTTATCTACAAACGATTGCAAGTCCACAAAATTCAGGGGTGCTTTTTCCGACCGTTTGCGGATGGCTGCAAAATCGTCGCGCAGCGAGAGTCCGATCTTTTTAATCCCCGGGTTGCAAATAATATCGTCCAACTCGTCGGGGTAACCGATCCGGTTGAGTCGGAAAAGGAAACACTCGTCCTCGGTGGAAAGCTGCATAAGCGCAACTTTGTGGATTTCCCCGCGTTTGAATGACGGTCGCGTTTCGGTATCGAAACCGATAACATCGGCCTGCATCAACCTGCTTACGGCTTTTTTTACTCTATCCTGATGATCTATCACGATGATTTTCCCCTCGAACACCTCAAGCGGCAGTTCGTTCACCTGTTCTTTTGTTATTGTTAATCCCACAAGCTTTCCGTATTTATATCCTCATCCGCATCCAAAAAATCGGGCTCTTTGTAGAGCAGGGCGTGAAGCGGACGCAGCACATTCACTAATTTCTGCCCCCAATATGTGCGGAAATTCTCGCGGCACACGAAAAGGGCATCGTTCATCTGTTCCGATAATCCGTATTGATAGACCGAAATGAAGTTGCGCACATCCTGATAAATATCGGCAATATCTTCCGATACGAACGACGATACCGGCCTGTCGCTGTACTTCATGTCTTCCACAAAAACATCGAGATAAATATCTTCTTCGCCCATGATGGAGGACACCGTTGCGGTTACACGCGCGTAATCTTCTTCCTTCACGAACGTTTCCGTGCTTTCGTCGTCCATGACAATTGTTTCGGGCAACAGCGAAGCCTTAATGTACAACAACAGAAGGATGCGGGTAACCGTTTCAACCCACTCCTGCCTTGGCGGCTGTCCTTCTTTTTCGAGGAACGCACAAAACTCCACTCCCACGGTAACGAATTCGATAACCTTCGGAGCATAAACCACACTATTTTGATCTTTTTCGGACATAAGTAATCAATAAAAATTAATGTTATATTTTTCGTGTCCAATATTTTTTAATATTGTAGACAAGCGTTCTTTGAGATTTTCAATATTTGCATAAGCATCAAGTGGCAACCATTTGTATTTGATAA
>JAQVEB010000248.1 GCA_028698105.1 Petrimonas sp.
GTATCCGTTTCTGTTTTTCGGGCTGATAGCTCGCGATGATGTTGCGAATCCCGATATTCTGCCCGTTGTAATGCGTGATATCGGCCTTTTGTTCGATGACCTGCGCGCCGAACCCGTTGAGTTTCGATACCAAATAATCGCCGCAGGCGTTGTGGGCGGCCGTATTGGGTACACGCGGCCCGAAACTCACCTGTTTTTCGATGAAGGCATACGCGCTGTCAGCATTGAAATCGGGCGATACCCGGTTGTAAGGCTCCGTTGTCCGGCTACCCGATGCATTTTTGTTTGACTGGCAAGAGCTGCATGAAACCGATAAAGTAAGGGCGGCAAACAGAATAAGAATGGAAAGAAAACGGTGCAGTTTAAACATTTTACACGTTCTTTTGATATGAAAAATTAGATACTCCGATATTTTTGTAGGTTTCCCTCAGCGCTTCTTCGTCGTCGGAAATCACCAGCAGTTTATCGCCGATATGCAAATCGGTTTTTCCCGTAGGGATAAAAAACGTATCGTCGCGTTTGATCATGACAACCAGTGTTTTTTCGGGCAACGGCAGTTGAATGAGGTTCGTTCCGTGATTCAGCATCTCCTCCGTCACCAGGATTTCCGTCATCGCCGATTTAATATCTTCCGAAAACTCAACATCGAAATCCTCAAATGTTTTGTGCTTTAACGGTTTATCGGCCAAACCAAACCATTTTGCCATGATCGTAAGGGTAGTTCCCTGAAGAAGCAGCGAAACAATGGTGATGATAAAAACGATATTGAAGAGCGATCTGGACCCCGGAATTCCATAAGCCAGCGTGAGAATGGCGAATAAAATGGGCACGGCACCACGAAGCCCTACCCATGAAATATACGCTTTATCTTTGAATCCGATCTTGCGGAACGGAAGTAAACTGCCGAAAACAACAATAGGGCGGGCAACAAATATCATGAAAAGGGCAATAATGATCCCTGGAAGCAGTACACCAAGCAATTCCAGCGGATTCACCAGAAGCCCCAGCGTGAGGAACAACAAAATCTGGCTCATCCACGCAAAACCATCCATGAAGTTTTTGGAGGTTCGTTTATGCACAAACCGCGAATTACCGATCACCAGTCCGGCAATATACACGGCCAGATAACCGTTTCCTTTCAGGAAATAGGTGATGGAAAAAATAAAGATACCGGTGATTAACAGCAGAACAGGGTAAAGCGAAACGTTATCCATCCGTATCCTGTTGATCACCATAACGGATGATTTTCCCAACAAATAGCCCAACACTGCACCCAAAATAAGTTCCACGGCAATGTGCAGGGCAACAAGCCAGTAATTGGGAGCGCTCCCCGATTGAATGATCTCGATGAACATGACCGTGAGCAGGTAAGCTACGGGATCGTTACTTCCGCTTTCGAGTTCGAGCAGCGGACGCAAATTGTTTTTCAACGACAATCCTTTGGATCGAAGAATACCGAATACCGAAGCCGAATCGGTGGAAGAAACCGTTGAACCGAGCAGGAGCGCTGTGAGCAGGCTGACGCCTATGGCAGGGAAAAAACTCTTCGCGATGAACCAGGTGAAGATTCCGGTGATTATGGCGGTGAGGAACACACCCACCGTTGCCAGCACAATGCCCTGTTTAATTACCGGACGAATGTCCTGAAACCGGGTATCCAATCCGCCGGAAAAAAGGATGATGCTCAAACATATTGTTCCGATGGTTTGCGCGATTTGCACGTTCTCGAAATCCAACCCGAAACCGTCGCGGCCAAAAGCCATTCCCACGAGTAAAAAAAGCAACAAAACCGGCACACCAAATTTGTGTCCGGCTTTACCCACAAGCATGCTGACGAAAAACAAAAACGATCCCACCAACAGCAATAATTCCGTAGAAAATGTCATAACCGTTCTATCTCTGTTTGAAAACGATGCTATTCTCCTTCACGCTGAGTGTAGCTCTGGCGCCCATGATCAGCGGAAAATTGTGTTTCACGTGGCCCACGGGGAACCCGAAACAGACAGGGAACGTATATTCGCTCACGGCAGCCAGAATGGACTCGAAAAGCGCGTTGTACATATCGTTGTCTTCGGTGTAATCGTTAAATTGCCCCACAATCAGTCCGCTTATCTTATCGAAAACGCCCGCCAGTTTCAACTGATGAATGTAACGATCCACTTTATAGGGCTCTTCACCAATATCTTCGATAAACAGAATGCCTTTCCTGGGCGTTTTAGCATATTTTGATCCTAAAATCCCGCAATAAACCGAGAGGTTACCGCCAAACAACCGTCCGGAAGCTTGTCCCTGGCGATTGAGATAACCGTATTCCGTTACGGGAATTTCGTATTTAACGGATTGCCCGGCCAAAATGGCTTTGGTGTAACGCACCGCTACATCCGCGGCGCCTTCATCGGCAAAATGTTTGGCCATGGGGCCGTGCAACGAAAGAATCCAATTGTGTTGCAATGCTGCATGCAACGCCGTTATATCGCTATAGCCGATAACCCATTTGGGATTTTCGCGAATGCCTTCAAATTTCAATTTATCGAGCAAATGAACCACGCCGTAACCGCCCCGGGAACAAAGGATAAGCTTCACGTCGGGGTCATCCATAGCGTGTTGCAGATCGGACAATCGCTGCTCAACAAACCCGCTAAAACGGCCGGTATGCGACAACGCATTGGGCGAAACACCTACCTGAAGGCCCCACTCGCGCAGTATCGCGGCCGCCCCGTTCACCGTTGTTTCCGCTATATTCCCCGCAGGGGAAAGAATGACGGCTTTGTCGTTGAATTTAAGGGCAGGCGGACGTATCATAATGTCTTTTTATGTTTTATTTTTCAGTTTGATAGCTAAAATTTACGCGTCAATGTTGGCATACGTGGCATTTTCCTCGATAAACTCGCGGCGCGGAGCCACTTCTTCGCCCATCAGCATGGAGAAAACCATATCGGCGTCAGCCGCATTTTCGATGGTTACCTGGCGTAACGTACGGTTATCGGGGTTCATGGTGGTGTCCCACAACTGTTCGGCGTTCATTTCTCCCAACCCTTTGTAGCGTTGCGAATGCACGGCATTTTCGTTACCGTCGGCGTATTTGTTGATAAAATCCTGCCGCTGACGTTCGTTCCAGCAATATTCCTCATTCTTGCCTTTTTTGCACAGGTACAGCGGAGGCGTGGCAATATATACGTATCCGTTTTCGATAAGCGGTTTCATGTGGCGGAAAAAGAACGTGAGGATAAGCGTGGCAATGTGGCTTCCGTCCACATCGGCATCGGTCATGATAACCACTTTCTGATAACGCAGTTTTTCCATGTTGAGCGCCTTGGAATCCTCTTCCGTGCCGATGGTTACGCCCAATGCCGTATAAATATTGCGAATTTCTTCGCTTTCCAGCACCTTATGCGGCATGGCTTTTTCCACGTTTAAAATCTTACCGCGAAGCGGCAGAATGGCTTGGAAAATACGGTCGCGTCCCTGTTTTGCCGTTCCACCGGCCGAATCGCCCTCCACGAGGAATATTTCGCATCGTTGCGGGTCTTTATCGGAACAATCGGCCAGTTTACCGGGCAAACCGCCACCCGATAAGGGTGATTTGCGTTGTATCATCTCACGCGCTTTGCGTGCGGCATGGCGTGCCGTAGCTGCCAGAATAACTTTTTCAACAATGATCTTTGCTTCTTTGGGATGCTCTTCCAGGTAAATCCCCAAAGCCTCTCCCGTTGCCTGATCCACGGCACCGATCACTTCGGAGTTTCCGAGTTTTGTTTTTGTTTGCCCTTCAAACTGCGGTTCCGCAACTTTCACCGATAAAACGGCCGTCAGGCCTTCGCGAAAGTCGTCGCCACTGATCTCCACTTTCACTTTTTCGAGCATTTTGGAATCTTCGGCATATTTTTTCAATATACGTGAAAGCCCGCGACGAAAACCGGTCAGGTGCGTGCCACCCTCAATGGTGTTAATGTTGTTGACATACGAAAATACATTCTCGTTATACGAAGTATTGTAAGTCATGGCAATTTCAATCGGTATGCCGTTCTTTTCCGTGATGATGTGAATAGCGTCCATGATCAACGGTTCCTTTGTGCGGTCAATGTAATGCACAAATTCCTCCAAGCCGTTTTCGGAATAAAAACGTTCGGTTTTGTAGGTACCGTCTTCTTTCAAAACCCTTTTGTCGGTGATGGTCAACGTTACGCCGGCATTCAGAAAGGCAAGTTCGCGCAAACGCGTTGAAAGAATATCGTAACGGTATTCCAGCACGTTAAAGATGGTGTCGTCAGGCCTGAAGGTGATGATTGTTCCGGTTTCCGTGGTTTCGCCCGTTATTTTCACCTCATCAAGCGCCTTGCCCTGCGAATATTCCTGGACATAGATTTTTCCGCCGCGGTGAACTTCGGCTTTCAGGTAGATAGACAATGCATTTACGCACGATACACCCACGCCGTGAAGTCCGCCGGAAACCTTGTAAGTTCTTTTATCGAACTTGCCTCCGGCATGCAGCACCGTGAGCACAACCTCCAGCGCCGATTTCTTTTCTTTTTTGTGATAATCTACGGGGATACCGCGTCCGTTGTCTATTACGGTGATGGAATTATCTTCGTTGATGATAACGTCTATGTGGCTGCAATAACCGGCTAAAGCCTCGTCAATGGAGTTATCCACTACTTCGTACACCAGATGATGCAGCCCTTTTTCGCTTACATCGCCGATATACATGGCCGGGCGCTTGCGCACTGCTTCCAGGCCTTCCAATACCTGAATATTTTGAGCGGAATAATTTCCGCTGGCGGTTTTTTTCTGTTCTTCTGTCATTCTGCTGTTTTATATATCTCTGTCAATAAAGGTGTTAAGTTTGCCAAGATGGTGGTTTTACCATCGAGCAAATATACGAAAAAAAAGCCTTTCCGGCAACCGTTTTTCGTTTTTTTATAGGTTGTTTTTCACGGTATTTTAACAATAAAAGCGGCTG
>JAQVEB010000249.1 GCA_028698105.1 Petrimonas sp.
CAACGCAGGAAAACCTGGATGCGCTAAACAAAGCAGAGCTTATGGGAATGGGGCTTTCACGCAAATTCGGCGGGCTGAATTTCCCGATGGTGCCGTATATGATGTCGGCCGACATCGTTAGCCGTGCCGATGCCAGCTTCCAAAACATCTGGATGCTGCAGGATTGCGGCGAAACCATCTATGAATTCGCGGATGACGAACAGAAAGAGAAATACCTGCCGCGCATCATACAAGGCGAAACCATGTCCATGGACCTGACGGAACCCGATGCGGGTTCTGATCTGCAGGCGGTAATGCTCAAAGCCACCTACAACGAAGCCGAAGATCAATGGTATCTGAACGGTGTGAAACGTTTCATTACCAACGGCGACGCCGATATACACCTTGTGTTGGCCCGCTCGGAAGAAGGAACCAAAGATGCCCGCGGTTTGTCCATGTTCATCTACGATAAAAACACGGGCGGTGTTAACGTGCGCCGAATCGAGAACAAAATGGGGATCAAAGGAGCGCCCACCTGCGAGTTGGTGTTCAAAAATGCCAAAGCGGAGCTTGTGGGTTCACGCCGCATGGGGTTGATCAAATATGTGATGTCGTTGATGAACGGCGCACGTCTCGGTATTATGGCGCAATCCGTTGGGTTGTCCGATGCTGCTTATCGCGAAGCGTACAAATATGCCATTGAACGTCGTCAGTTCGGCAAAGCCATTATCGAATTTCCGCCCGTGTATGAAATGATCGCCAACATGCAGGCCAAAACCGATGCATCGCGTACGTTCCTTTACGAAACCTGCCGTTTTGTAGATATGTACAAAACGTTGGAAGACATTTCACGCGAGCGAAAGCTCACGCCCGAGGAACGCAACGAAATGAAATATTACTCCCGTTTGGCCGATGCGTTTACGCCGCTCGGTAAGGCGATGACCAGCGAGTATGCCAACCAAAACGCGTACGATGCCATTCAGGTACACGGCGGTTCGGGATTTATGAAGGATTACAAATGCGAACGCCTCTATCGCGATGCGCGCATCACAAATATCTACGAGGGAACCACCCAGTTGCAGGTGGTAGCGGCCATCCGCCACGTCACAACCGGAACGTATTTGCAGCGCATCAAAGAATACGAATATATGCCGGTTTCACCCGAATTGGAACCACTGAAACGGAAGCTTTCGAAAATGGCGAAGATGTACGAAAAACTCGTTGAGATCGTTACCGAACAAAAAGACGAAGACTACCTCGATTTCCATGCTCGCCGCATGGTTGAATGTGCCGGACACGTGATCCTGGGACATCTGCTTTTGCAGGATGCAAACGAGGAACCCGAAATGTTCCGCCGCTCCGCCGAAGTTTATATCCACTACGGACAAACGGAGGTGATAAAACACTATAACTTTGTTACCAAATCGCGCATTGAAGATATGGCTTATTTTAAACCGGATTTGACAGAGTAAGAATAACGGAAATACATGTAAAAGGCAGGAAAACAACCGCTTTCCCGCCTTTTATTGTTATTTTTTGTTAAGTAAAAAAGATTTGATGGAAAAAGAAGCAACGTTTTTACGAATTTTACATCTATAACAATATACAATACGATAAAATTTAACGCATTATGACAAACACAAAGAGCGCACTTATTTCAATCGCAGTATTACTTTTGTTGACGGGTATTTCCGGATGCGAAAATCCTGAATTTCCTATAGGACAAGGTGTGGAATTTTATTTTATTGAAAAATACGCTTTAACGGACAGTACCACCGCTATTGATGGATCTTCCATTGTATGTAGCAACAAACCATTTATAACATATTCTGACATTAGATGGTATGATCCAACCACATACACATTTAAATTATCCCGTGGAACGATGAAAAATTGGGATAATTTAGATTATTATGAAAAAGAGTTGAGTGGTAAAAATTTTGTTGTGAAGGTGAAAGGTGAGTCGATATACACGGGACATTTTCAATCCAATGTATCTTCTTTTATAGGAGATGGCGTAATTCTTTCGTGGGGAGGTAATGCGTTTAAGAATGACGAATTAGTTATGTCAGTTTTAATGCCTTTTCATGATTTTGATGATAAACGTAACGATGAGCGTATTTTAGCTGTACTCAGAAATGATGGAAAGCTGAAAGAGTAGATATATGTAACCTATAGGCTTGTTTTTTAACTTTTTATTTTTGTTTATTACAAAAATTATCTATTATTTTGCACGGATAACGTCCATATCTCACTTTTAAAACATTTATTGCCTATTGAAATGACATTACTCCTATAAACGTAAAATTTATACAGTAATGACTTCATTGTTCACGATGACCGACGAACAGTTGGTCGCCTTGTACGCTACGGGCAATAACGACGCTTTCGACGTCCTTCTCGGCAGACACCAACAAACACTTTTTGGGTACATTCTTTACACCGTTCGCAATCGCGATCTGGCAAACGATATTTTCCAGGATACCTTTATCAAGGCTATTGCAACTATAAAACAGGGAAAATACACCGAAACCGGCAAATTCAAAGCGTGGATCACACGCATCGCGCACAACCTTATCATAGATTATTTTCGTCAGGAACGAAACGAGAATACCGTCTCGAATGATGCGTATGAGCTTGATCTGTTTAACAATCCCGTTTTTTCCGACGATAATGTGGAAACCGAAATGGTGCGCTCGCAAGTGTTGAGCGACGTGAAAAAACTGATCGGTTATCTTCCCGATTCGCAACGCGAAGTGTTGGAGATGCGTTATTACAACGACATGAGTTTTAAGGAAATTGCGGAGAAAACGGGCGTAAGCATCAACACGGCGCTTGGCCGCATGCGTTATGCCATTCTGAACATGCGCAAACTGGCGGATGATAACCGGATGATCTTATCGTTGAGTTAAAGCGGCGAATCCATTTTTCCGATGTCTATAAAAACAAAAAAGGCCCACTGTTAAGTCGGCCTTTTTGTGTAAGATAGGAGTTCAAATTGTTCTGCACACAAGCATAACGTCCGGAGAGGGGAAATGTGTTGCAAAAATCGTTTCAACAAAGACGTAACGGAAATGTTTGGCATTTCTTTGGCCTTTTTTCCACGAGCCTGTACTTCAGAAAATGAAAACCTCTTAACGTCTCAAAAATAGTTTCGAACCTATGATCGCTACCCTAAGAAGTATGCTTGTCCGTCGTTTCATCAATTGGATTATCAAATTCACTCGGGAACAAAAATTCAGATTTGGAAGCAGAATATTAAAATTCGAGGCTTTTGTCTTTCATAACGCGATTTTCAACCTCGGAGAGGAGAGAAACCTTGTTTTGAAGTGCGGAATGAAACAAAAGATACATACTTGTAATGTGTTCGAAATCTCTCCGCGTTCTTTTCATCAGTTTTTTGACGACTGAATCATGATGAGCAGGAAAGTGGAACAGAGAACGCTAAACCATCGGCAACCCGAAGGTTGGTCTGGTTGAACTTTCTTTCTAAAAAACAATCGGGCACGAAATCGTTGGCATTTGTAGTAGAAAAATTTCCACGACAAAAAATCCACGAAATGTTTTCCGTTGTTCCCATGTCTGTTAATCAAAACGGCGTACATTCAAAGGTGTAACCCCGTGCCTGTGTCCGATCATCTCAACAGTCATAAAAGAGAAGTTGGCGTAAACGTTTTTTCGATCATTTACAAACGGGAATTTGACTTCTCGTAGTAACTTTCTTCAAAAAAATCTTTGTGCAGTCTTACGGTAAAACCTGTAAAACGCAGTCCGGATTTCCCTTTTGCAAAGCATTATTACCCGATTTTCGTCCTGTTCGTTTGATGAGCAGCGCCTCAGTCTGTTCAGACTGTTGCAGGCTACTTCCACGAGCGGATGTCATCGTGTAACCTTCTTTCTGTTATACCCCCGGAATACTTTTCTCAGACGGAAACGGTGAAGTTTCTTTCCGAAAAACACGCAATGTCGAATGAATTGTGGTACATTTTCCGCTGCGCTGCATTCCTTTTTAACGTGTACAAAATGTCAATGAACTCCTAAAATATTATCGTACTTTTTGTACTGAATATTTCGTTGTTGTTATGTATTGCAAATATAACATCTCGCGCAAGCGAATTGCAAATTTTTTTGCTTGTTGTTATAAACAACTTCTTAACAGCTTATTAACAATTTATATAATACTCTTTTAATCAGTATTTTATCGTTTGTTTTTCAGGTGTTTTTTTATTGGATTTCACGTAAAAAAATAAAAAAGATATTTTTTTTATTCCCTGAAAATTTTGAGACGTCATCGGGGGCAAAAACGGGAACTTAATTATTCGCTCACAAAGAGTCTTTTACTCGAAAAAAGCGGGTCGGCTGTAACATTCACTTTTAGTTTTCTTAATCCCGCTTCATCGCCCGGTGTGGGAATGTGCGTGGAGTGCATTTCACAATTGTTTAACTCAGTGAGTTTTTGCAGCGCCATTTGCGCCGCCGGGTTGGATATAGCGCTGATGGATAGGGCTATGAGCGTTTCTTCCACATCGAGGCTCACGTTTTTTCCGTTTAAAATATCTTTTTTCAGGTGCGTTACCGAATCAATGATATTTTCGGGCAACAGGATCATGCTGTCCGGCAATCCGGCCAGGTGCTTGGTGGCGTTTAAAATCATACTCGATGATGCATGCAGCAACGAAGAATTTTTTCCCGTTACGATGGTTCCGTCCTTTAGCTCAATGGCAGCGCCGCAATAAATTCCATCGTATCCTTTTCCGCAGGCTTGGGCGTCTTTAGCCGCTTTACGCGCCGGTTCCACCACACGGCGGTCTTCGTCTTTGGCGCCCACTTTTGCCATGATCTCTTCACTTCGGTCGAGTGTTGATTTTCGGGTTTTCCCTGTGCCGTATTCCACATAACTTCTTAAGTGGCGACGGATAATTTCCTGATATGCGGCCTGTTGACAAACTTCGTCGTCCACAATTCCGGCGCTGGCACG
>JAQVEB010000250.1 GCA_028698105.1 Petrimonas sp.
AAGGCCGATATCACCCATTACAACGGGCAGAATATCGGAATTCGCAACATCATCGGCAGTTATCAGCCCGAAAAACAGAAACGGATACTGCTTGCCGCTCACTGGGACAGCCGCCCGTTTGCCGATGAAGAAAGCGATCCGGCTAAACAACAGCAACCCATTCTTGGCGCCGACGACGGCGCCAGCGGGGTGGGTGTGCTGCTCGAAATTGCGCGGCAGCTTCAACAGGATTCAACGGAATTGGGCGTGGATATTATTTTTTTCGATCTGGAAGATTGGGGCCAGGCCGAATTCGATAAAAACATTGTGCCGGGCGACTGGTGGTGCATGGGTTCGCAATATTGGTCGGAAAACCCACACGTTCAAGGCTACAAAGCGTACTACGGTATTTTATTGGACATGGTTGGCGCTGCCAACGCTACATTCCAGAAAGAAGCGTATTCTGTGCAATATGCCAGTAATGTGGTGCAAAACATCTGGCAAACGGCCGCTAACCTGGGATACGCCCAGCTCTTCATCAACCGCAAAGGCGGATACATTACCGACGACCATGTTCCCGTAAACGAACACTATCGGGCGCCGATGGCCGATATCATCAATACAAAAGATTCGGGCTCCGGGTTTGCTCCGCACTGGCATACGTTGAACGATAACATGAGCAATATCAACCGGGCTACGCTGAAAGCCGTTGGACAAACGGTGATGGAAGTGATTTACAGCGAGAAGTAAGCCGCTCACCATTTGTTCGTAAATTTCAAAGGCTCTGCATTAAAATCCCTAACTTGTTTTTTGTAATCCGCAAGCTTGCGGATTTATTTTTCTAACTTGCGCTTTGAAATAAGTAAGCATCGGATTTTTGGCCTTTCGTTGTAGCACTTTTTTATTTACTTTTGTCTTTTAAAAACTGATATAACCGAATTATGACAATCAACGACATACAACAGGAAATTATTGACGAATTCAGCATTTATGATGACTGGATGGACAAATACGCATTGATCATTGAACAGGGAAACGCGCTGGAACCACTCGACGAGAAATACAAAACCCCCGAAAATATTATTCAGGGATGCCAAAGCCGTGTGTGGCTGCAAACCGATTATCGCGACGGAAAACTGTATTTTCAGGCCGAAAGCGATGCGGTGATCGTGAAAGGATTGCTGGCGCTCGTGCTGCGCGTTTTTAACGGGCGTACGCCCGACGAGATCATCGGCACCGATTTGCGGTTTATGAAAGAGATCGGCCTCACGGAGCACCTTTCGCCTACGCGCGCCAACGGTTTGTTGTCGGTTATCAAGCAAATCCGGTTTTACGCCATGGCGTACAAGGCGAAAGAGGAGAAAAGTTAAAATATAGCCTGTTTGTTATGCCCGAAGGTCCTTCATTACGCATTCTCAGGGAATCCGCCGTTTCGTTTAAAGGCCGGAAGATCATTGCCGTAAGCGGAAACACCAAAACCGATAAAGATCGTCTTCTCAACCAAAAAGTTATTGACTTCAGGACGTGGGGCAAACATTTTCTGATCTGTTTTCGCGATTTCACCGTAAAAATTCACCTGATGATGTTCGGCTCGATTCTTGTGAACGAGAAGAAACCCATAGCCGAAAGGCTGCATATCGCATTCGATAACGGCGAGATCAATTTTTACAATTGTTCCGTCAGGATTCTGGAAGGGTGGGTGGATACATTATACGATTTTTCGTCGGATGTGCTGAGCGAGAGTTGGAGCCCACAAAAAGCTCACGAAAAATTGCTGCACATACCGGACGAAATGGTGTGCGACGCGCTTTTGGAGCAGGATATTTTTTCGGGCGTAGGGAATATTATCAAAAACGAAGTGCTGTACCGGATAAAAGTGCATCCGGAATCGTTAGCAGGAAAACTTCCCGAAGGGAAAATGGATGAGATGGTGGCCGAGGCCCGCAACTACAGTTTCGATTTCCTGCGATGGAAAAAACAGTACGAATTGAAAAAACATTGGCTGGTTTACCGCAAAAGCCATTGTCCGCAGTGCGGACAAAAAATCACGCGCAGGTACACGGGAAAGAAAAACAGGGTGAGTTATTTTTGCGCGAATTGCCAGGTATTGTACTAAGTTTTCCGCAAACAGAAATAGCGAATGCAAACCCTCAAAAAATCAAATGCGCCGTTTAGCGCATTTGATTTTTTGAGTTAAAACGTAGCTTTCAGCGAAAGTCCTACCGAAGTATTCCTTTGGCCCAGGTAATTATTGGAACCGACATACGGATTTAATTGAAGGCTAATCCCCTCTCTTTTTTCACGTAAATCCTGCATATACATATTGTTGACTTTTGCTACCCGTACGGCATCTACGATAGCCCAAACATCTACAGCTAACGTAGCCGCCAAACCGGCAAGCATAATGGCAAGCCCCGTGGAATTGGTCTGATACTCTGTATATGAACCGAATTGGTTGTACGTAGTAATTTCTTCGGTACTCATAAACAAGCCAGCAATAGAAACACCCGTTAATGCAAGTGAGCCTCCCAAAAAAGCAATCCCTCTTCCGGTCTCACCGCTAATCATTTGCCCCAAACCCGGAACCAGAAAAGAAGCAACGCCCATTACAGTGGGGTTGTAAGGATCGCCGGCTTGAGGCATATACATTTTGTAATCGTAAATCTGCTTGTTGAGTTTGTAACTCTGTGCCTGAGCGTTAAAAGAAACGCATCCTAAAATGAAAATTAAAGCCAAAATTGTTTGTTTCATGATTCGATAATTTAGAGAATGTTATTTACTTGAATGAGAGATTTATAATTAAAACAACGGAACTAATAACCGGGATAGTGACCGTTGGGTGGGTAAACGATGGTTCCATTATCGGTTTTATACAACAATTTTGATCCGTCGAACACCTCTATGGAAAACGTTACTTCGTAATGGTCGGGAAGAATTTTGTCTAACGTTAACGTACCTTTCGTTGGAAACGATTTCCAGTCTTCCGTCCGAAGAATGTCTGTGACTGTTGCACGCGGCGAGCCGATAAATTTCATATATGTAAGGTTATTTACGGTGTCATCAATATCAAAATTGTAGCTCACTGGAAATTTTGGGGCCGAGAAAAACTGGGCATCTACTGCCAACTGCATACGTTCGCCTGTGTTCGTTAAACAATTCATGTAGAAAATCATAGCATTATCATTTCGCGAAGTAAAACCCCGCACGGTTGAAAAAACATACTCGCCGGCTGTAAATTTTACAAGCGGAAGCGGGGAAAAAGGTCCGTCGCTAATATTCTTAATCTTTGTATCTATTTTTCCTTTTACAGTAATGGTTTTGGAAGAAGTATTTACAGTTTCCAACGATTCATACATTGTACCTTCGTAGTCAAAACTCACGTTTTGAGTATTTTCATCGTATTTGTAATTTTTTATTGCAAACGTTTCCAACGGACTAAAATCCGCGGTCCGATACATTTTTCCGTCCTCTTTTACATATCTTAAGCTTGCTTCCACAAATTTATTGTCCGTAAAGCCAAATACGATGCCGTATGCATTTGCATTCAATTTTTCTTTTGCATATTGCACCACAATGCCTAAAGTGTTCGGAGTACTTAAATTCAACGAATTGGTTACAATATTGGCAGGGTAGTAATTAAACACCTCTCCGTTAATCGTTATGGAAAGCGGCCCTTTTTCTTCGGGAGTTTCGACTTCCGTTTCCGGCCTGCATCCCGCGAGCACAACGGCAAGCATACATAGTGAGATTATCTTTTTCATAGCACAATTTATTTTTTTAGATTTGGTTTCAAAGATAATTTTTTTTTGCGATTACAATTATGTTGAGTCGCATTTTTTTACAAAATAAACACAAAATTAGCGGTTATTTTTAATGGTCTGCTAATTGGCGTTCCGGCTCATCTCTTTCGAGCGGTTTTTAGCGGCATCCAGCACACCTTCGAAGTGTTTCCCGATTTCGTGCGCACGGTAATGATCCAGCCCTGCCTGGGTGGTTCCGCCTTTGCTGGTAATGTTTTTTATGAGCTCTTCAATACTGAAATCTTTCTGGTTTTGGGTGAAATAGGTTGTCGTTCCCTGCATCAGGCCGAGGAGTAATTCATCGAGAACAGGGCCGGGCAGGTCGAATTCGCGCATTTTATCTTTGAAAATCTGAATGAACGCCAGGATAAACGCCGGGCCGCTACCAAAAACGGAGGTGAATAAATCGAATCCGTCTTCGTTCAGTCGAACGGCTTTTCCCAGTTTGCTGAGGATTTGGAAAATATCGGCGGTTCGCTCGTCTTCCGGATGGTTGGTGGTGAAAGCGGTAACCGATTGTTTGTAAGCGATGGCCAAGTTGGGCATAATGCGCACGATGGCCTGTTCGCGGCCGAGATAGCTTTCGATAAACGCAATGCTTTTTCCCGCAACCGGCGACACGATAATTTTATTTTTCCTGTCCAACGGACGGAGTTGTTCCAATATCCCGCTCAAATCCTGCGGCTTAACGCCTATCCAAACGACGTCGGCAAAGGAAACCAATGCCTGGATGTTGTCTACGAAAGGAATATCCACGTCTTTTTTCGTGCGTGAAAAGTAGGCAAAACGAATGTGATCCTCGTTTTTCAATCCCGTATAAACCGCTTTCGACAGGTTCCCAAACCCGATAAATCCGTAGTTCATGTTGAACGTTTGATGTTTGATGTTTAAAGTTTAAAATTTAAAGTTGTAGCACGCGCTTTGCCTTTAGTTTTTTGTCGAAAATTTCGTAAACGGAATTCCGCCATTCATTGCTTTAATGATGTAATTGGCGCGTTGCCCGTTCACAATCCACATTTCCACGTTGTGACGCATACAAATTTCGGCAGCGTGGATCTTGGACGACATACCGCCTGTGCCGAGTTCCGAATCCATTTCCTCGATGCAACTTTCTACCGTTTTCAAATC
>JAQVEB010000251.1 GCA_028698105.1 Petrimonas sp.
CGTTTTTCGCTCAACACCCCAAAAATATATCTCGTGTCGTTAAGGGACGAGAAGTTTATCCCGACACGCAGTTGTCGGGAAGTCCCGTTTTTCGCTCAACACCCCAAAAATATATCTCATGCCGGTAAGGGACGAGAAGTTTATCCCGACACGCAGTTGTCGGGAAGTCCCGTTTTTCGCTCAAAAGCAAGAAAAATATTTAACTGTCCTCCGAAACTCCTTTAATTTTTCTTTATTCATCCAGTATTTCCCAAAAACCAAGAGGCAGCCACACGTTTTCCAGCGTTGTTGCATCGGCAAATAACGGGGCGATCTCCTCTTCCTGAAAACCGGCTATTCCGCACCCCACACGGGTTACCAGAAATTTTAGCGATGGATTTTTCCCGGCAAAAGCGATAAATTCATCCACGTAGGGTTTTATGGCTTCTACGCCGCCATGCATGGTTGGGATTCCGTACGATTGCCCTTGTAAGCCGGTGCCTTGTCCCCAAACGGCGCCGAATTTACGGTAGGCGGTTTTGGCTGCGCCACCGCCATGGGCGCCTTCGAGGTTGCTGCCAAAAACGAAAATCTCGTTTTCGTTGAGGTCGGTGATGTAATCGGGTGTTATGCGTTTTTTCTGTTGCGAATCCATGGCCGTTTTATTTCTTTTTTCCGATAAATCTGATCACAGAAGCCATCCCCGTGTGGAAACGGCCTTCATTTACTTCAATTTCTTCTTCGCGCAACAATTTTGTCTCGAAACCGGAAAAAACATGCAATATATCGTCCAACTCGTACAGGCGATCTTCGCTCCGCGGGCCGCCCGCATTCGGGTCGCGTTGCTGATGGAGCATTTGTCGTTTGTTGTACACTTCCATGATCATTGTACCGCCGGGCTTCAGAAACCCACCCATTTTCCGAAGGAAAGCATGACGTTCCTCTTGGGGAACGTGTACAAAAATAATTGCTACGTAGTCGAATGAATTTTCGGGAAAAGTCATTTCGCTGAAATCTCCCACGCGGTAATCAACCGAAACGCCTTTTGCTTCAGCCAGTTTCAATGCTTTAACGCGTGCTTGCGCACTTTGGTCGAAAGCCGTAACACGATAGCCCAACTGTGCCGCGTACGTTGCATTCCGGCCTTCGCCCTCGCCCGGAAAAAGAATGGTTTCGTTGTTTGCGACAAGTGGTAGCACTTCTTTCAGAAACAGGTTCGGCTCCGTGCCATACACATATTCTTCTGCGCTGTAACGTTCGTCCCACAAATTCATCATTCTTTCATTTTTGGCTTAAACATATCCTGCGCAGTGATTCCACAGGCGTTTTTCATCTCGATACAATAGTCCAGTTTGCCGAAATCAGCATCCATGTTGTTGGTTCCGAACGTGAATTTCAGCCCGGCATCTTTCGCTTTCTGGATGAACGCCTTGTGCGGTATCCGGTAGCGGTTGTTTATTTCCAGCGCTTTGCCGGTGGCCACCATCGCCGCTATTGCTTTGTTCATACGTTCTTCCGTCCAGAATTCATCGTAACGGTCGTTCATTTGGTCGGGCAGGAACGTGGGATTCACGTAAACGTCCATCGGTTCCTGCATCACGTCAACGATTTTTTGCACGATCAGATCCATGTACTTTTGTTCGTTGTCAATAAACACTTCGTCGGGCATCCACAAACGTGTGCGGTTACCTTTTGTGTCAATGAAGGTCATGGCGTCGGTGAAAACGTAGTCGAATTTGTCGCACACTTCTTTCGAGAATGTTTGCGGCCATTCCCGCCCTTCGCCTTGCATGGCCTGAATGAATGGCTGGCCTTTCATGCTGTCCAGATAGTGGATAACCTGTTGGTCGTTGGTAATCGGGAATCCGATGCCGCAATTGGGCGCCAGCGCGTAATTGATGCCGTATTTCCGCGATTGCTCCGCAGCCAGTTCACCCGTCAGGCCCCCTTTCAGGTGCACGTGATAATCCAGCACGGGAAAGTTCTCCTGATGCAACCGGATGATGTTGTCGGTGGTTTCGTCAATGGATTTTTCTTGTTGGATTTTTTCGATATCCAGGCCGGAAACATCAATCGGGATTATCTCCATGGATTTGAATTCAATGTTTCCGTCACCGGTGTTCTTTATGCAGATACCGCCCTGCGATAACAACTGTCCGGCATGTTCGGCAGACCGATAGGTTGAAACCGGCTCGGTGTAATCCACGACGGGCCGATCGTTTAGTTTCACGGTGATGGTTTTGCCTTCCACACGAATCGTCATATCAAACCATTCGTTGGTTTTTACCAGCGATTTCGTGAGGTTGCGCACGGCAAGCAGGCTTCCGGTTTTAGTCCACCACTGCGGGTTTTCCAGATCGTTGTTCAGCGCCACCTGATATCCGCCATTCCCGTCGTTATCGGTGTGAAAAGCGATAAATCCTTTTCCATTGTTCACCGTGCGGGCAGTGAGTTTTAACTCAAAGTTCTTGAAATCGCCTTTTTTGAGTATTATGGAGGCATCGCTGCCCAGCGATAAGACTTGATTTTCGAGTTTCACGTCGCCCTGGGCGTTCCATTTATCGAGATTATTGCCATCAAAGAGCGATTCGGGCATTTTGTTTCCGGTACAATCTGTCAATCCGATAATTAAAAGACTGAAAACGAGAAGAATACTTTTTTTGTTCATGAGGTGGAATATTATAGATGTGAATTGAAAATCAAAAATAAAAAAAAATGCCGTACAAAACAATTGTACGGCAATTTAGTTTTATCTTACTTCAAAACAAGTTTTTAAAACACGTAAACGAGCTCCACGGTAAACTTATCTTTATCCATCTCTTCGTATTTTTGTAAAAAATCGAGGGGGTTGTTCACAAAATACCATTCGTAATCGAAACGAAGCATGGAATTGAACGCTTTTTTGCCCAGGCCGAATCCTACTCCCAATGTGAAGCGGCTCACATCTATCTGATCGTCGTTCTTGAACTGATCAATCAAATCGTAACGCGCCGCGGGCATAATGCTTTTGAACAGGTTCTTCTCGTTCAGGCGAAAACAGTAAGATCCTTGAATATACGTGGAAAATAGGTCTTTATGATACACCCTGTCATCTCTTTGCATCGCCTCGGTTTCAATTTTCCAATTATCGGCCTCATAACGAATATCGGCGCCATACATAAAGTAATGCGTTTCTTCATTCCGGGGATAATCATAAACTTTTACGGTGGAACGAAGGCCTTTCATCCCCCCAACGCTCAACCGGGCAGAATATGAAATATTCTTTGTCCACTCCGGACTGTTGGTTGTGTTTCCGTTGAAAATACCAAAATCAATACCCACAGGTACTTCTCCTACGTTAAATTGATAATTAGACAGCAAGCCGATGTCGCGCGTTCCGGCATAATATTTTGCCAGAAATGTTCTGTTTGCGAACATCATCGTTCCCGGATTGGTGGTATATGAATTGAAGATCGGAACGCTTGTTTGTCCGAAGGTAAACGACGATCCTTTGTATGGATGGAGCGTTCCGCTCAAGTCCAGTACCTGAAATTTTCCTTCGTTACTGAGCTCTACCTGAGCGCGATAAGAAACCATCGGAAAAATTTTCCCCTTTATTCCCAACCGGGAGTTCCGCACGTCGAACCGAAAAGTTTCGGTGCCGGGGACGTACTCGAATTTGTTTTTCAGAATGCCGTCGAATGAGAAACTGGGATAACCGGAGGATTCTTTTTCCTGCGAAAAAGTAAAAAGGGTTGCGCACCCCATGATAATTGTAAACAGTAGTTTTTTTGTTTGCATAAAGAAATCAATTTTTCAGAGCGCAAAAATAACGTTTTTTTGTTAAAAATAAATTAAAAACGTACCGCTATATTGTTACGTTTTTGTTAAGATTTTAATGTTTGCGCTCTTTCTTTGCCGATCATGGCGAGTTTTAGATCCGGTCCCCAGTGATAACCACCGGGCTTGCCGTCGGAACGGACAACGCGATGGCAGGGAATAAGATACGATATTGGATTGCTGCCTACAGCAGAGCCTGTGGCTCTGTTGGCTTTCGGTTTATTGATGAAGGTAGCGATACGCTGATATGAAGTTAACTTTCCCAACGGAACGTGCAACAGCGCTTCCCATACACTTAGCTGAAAATCAGTTCCTTTTATGTGAAGTGGAAGAGGCGTTGCGAATGTTTTTTCGTTATTGATAAGCGAAACGGCTTTCTGCTGAAATGCGTCGGTTTTCAATGTGAAGGTTGCTGTTTTATATTGTTCGGCCATTTCGTTGAAAACGGTTTCCCGTTCGCCGAAGGCGATGTAGCATACGCCCTTCGGGGTTGAAGCCACCAGCGCTTCGCCGAAAACGGTGTGGTAAAACGCGTAATTTATGGCAAGCGACTTTTCTTCCGTCGGCGTCATGCGAACGATTTCAACCGCACCGGTTGGTTTTATTTCGGGTACAGAAAGTTTCATAGTTTACGGAGTTAAAACGTTTGTTTTATCGGTAAAAAATTGTTCAAACCCTTCGGAATAAGCAATGCCGGTTGTGCCGTCGGGTTTGGTATAAATAAAGTAATAGAGCAATCCGGGAACTTTTTTCGCAATTTCTTCCGATTTTTTGAGGCCGGATGCCATAAAGGCGGTAGCGTAGGCGTCGGCGGTCATGCAATCACCGGCTATTACGGTCGCTCCCAAAATATCCTGCTCGGCAGGATAGCCGGTGGTGGGATCAATGGTGTGGGCATATTTTTTGCCGTCTTTGATGTAGTAATTACGGTAGTTGCCCGATGTGGCCACGCATTTATCGTTAATGGAAAGGATGGTTTGCAACTCACGGTGCATCGCGGTGCTGTCGTCCATCGGTTTATCCACGCCGATGTGCCAGTATTCCCCCTTATCGTTTATGCCTTTCGCGGCAACTTCGCCTCCAATCTCAACCATATAATTTTCAATGC
>JAQVEB010000252.1 GCA_028698105.1 Petrimonas sp.
TCTTTTTTGTCGGGGAAGTGCTTGAAAAGGTCTTTTTCGTTTTTGCAACTTACCAATGCATTATTGTGATAGAATTGATATTCATTTGAATTTTCCAGATCAACTACTTCGGCAGATTGTTTTTTGTACTCATCATTTGTCCAATGTGCAGTATTTATGGTTTCCACTTTATTTTGGGTGATTTGGCCGTACGCACCTCTGTTTCCTCTGTACTTACGTGTAATTGACCAATCGATGAACAACGGAGTATTTTTCAATTGCACAAATTCGAGATAACGAGTACCCAAGGGAATAAATTTTCTGCCCGAAATATAAATTGTATCAACCTGATCATTGTTTGTAAGAATCATTTCTTCCTGATTTTGCAAATACATCATGTTTTTGTTTGCGGCGTCATAATTGAGCTTTGCCGAAGTTTTTGCTCTGTTTTTCATGAACACCGTTCCATCGCTGTATTCGTCGAACAACATCATTCTTTTTTTCTGCGCTTGAATTTCACTTGAGAATGATATCAAGAAAATTAAGACGAATAAAGGAATAAAATATTTTTTCATTCGTTTTAGTTTATAGCTTAAATTTTTGTAAAGATACTTTTTCTGATGCAAACAAAAAAATCAGGGCTGATGATTTTCTCAACCCTGATTTATAATTAAAATAAAAGCAAATCTATTGTTTCGGGCCTGCTCCAAATTGCGGAGCGTTGATGTCTTGCCAAACCCTTTCGGAGTTCAACAATGTCCCTTCCTGGCTTGAGCCCGGGGTGAATCCCTGAGATTTATAAGCATCTATCAATATTTGGTACATCAAATCTGTAGGCGAAGGAGAACCAACTTCAAACCGACGTGGGATAGCGTTGTTAGGTACACTTGCGTAATTTTCCCATTTAATTAAAGTAGAATTGGTTTTCGGAGTCCCAGAGCGACGAACCGTAACAAATTGATCATTGGGGGACAGGGTGAAGTGTAGTAATTGTTGTACATATACTTTTTCCAAGTCCAACGCTGCATTACCTGTCAACTGATAATCCGTATTCGCCATCATGGCGTCAATTTCTCCGCTTTGCAAATCAATTACTTTCTCATACGGATCGTAATCGTACGTTTTTCCGTAATAAGGAATTTTGTTTAACTGAGCCAATCTGTTGTATTCTTCAACGGAAGCTTTCAACGCTTTATTAAAATAAGCCTGGGCGGTTCCCGATAAGTTTGCTCCTAATAGTTTGAACTCAGCCAAATACAGGTTGACTTCGGCCGTAGACATATACATGCCGTACCAAGGATTGTTGTCCAAGTCCTGGATTATCGGGCCTCCCGGGAGCGTTGGCAACGTAAAGTCATAACGACCGATGACCATTTCCTGTTGGAATCCAGAGAAAGGGGTGTACGTTTTTTCCGCATCGCCGATCCTTAATTTAGAGCGATTGCTGTAATCAAAATAATCGCCGTACACGGCAGGGTTCTGTGCTGCGTCCATTTCAACCGGTAACCCGTAATAACGAACCCAGGGTTCTCCCATACCTTTCCATGATACGAATGTTTTCTTGCCACCTGTTTCCGTATAATTCACGTTTGCCAGAATATAGGCAGGAATGGCTTTTCCCTGATCAAAAAATCCTTGTATGATTGTGGAATTCCAGGCATTTTTTCTGTAGAAGAAGCGAACACGTGGGTCTTTGTTTTTCAACATAAAGTTAACCACACGCTGACTTGAAGCAGTGCTTTCCAGAAAGCCGTTGCTCCAGTGATAAACCTTATCGCCATCGTCTTTTGTGATCGCATTTGCTTTATTGAAAAGGAAATCGTCTGCGCTTCCGTCCAACACACCGACCGGAGCCGACGCAACCTGCGATGCAATTGCAAGTGCTTTCGCTTTGTCTTGAGATATTAAGCGAGCAGCTATTTTCAATTTCATTGAATTGGCTAATTTTGCCCATTTTGCAACATCACCTTTGTAAACTACATCTTGATTGGGAGAAAATGTTTGATCTTTTGATGTGGTTAATGTAGTAACCGAGTTGTCTAATGTTTCCAACCACAAATTATACAGGTCAGAAATCTTATCGTATTTGGGTGTTAACGTGCCACCGTAACGTGCTCTTGCAGCCTCGGTAAAAGGGCGATCGCCGTACATATCGCTGTCGAAAATTCCCAAATAAACGGTAAGTATATCCACACATGCGGCTATATTTGCATATTTAGCTGCTTCAACAGGGTCTAAGTTTGCCCGGATGTTTTCAATGTCACGGGCATATTTCAACACTGCGATATATTGACCGCCATGATCACCGGTAGCTGTAGTCTGTGTGTAAGTAGATGTAAAACCTCCGGTTGGAACGCCCATTTGCCCCCATTTATAGGTCATTGCCGCGTTATAGAACCACAGCAGATAGCCACTCGGCTCAAAGCTAATAACAGATTGTGCAAACAGATACGAAATATTGGCATCTGTTACCTGAGAAGGATTGGAATTGATTTTTGCCATATCGTCGCGGCAACTTGTCGCTACGAGAAGCACCCCACTCAAGAATATTGTTGCGATATATTTTATTTTTTTCATTGTTTTATTCATATTAAATTATCAACAATTAAAATCCTATATTTATTGTAAACATGTAATTAGCTGTAAATGGAGAGAACGTACGTACGCGGAATTCCGATACTGAAGTACCACGTACGGATTCGGGATTTTCGCCATTTGGCATATTATTCAATAAATAACCTAAATTACGGCCTGTCAAAGACAAATTCAAATGAGTAGCTTTCATCTTTTGGGCGAATGTTTGTGGAACTTTATAGCTAAGCGTAACTTCGCGTAAAGCAATGTAATTCAATTTTGAAACCCAAGAATCATTTATCACGCCTTGGCCCCAACTGTTGGTGAAATAATGCCAGGGTGATGCATGAGTAGGTTCTATTTTACCTTTATCATACAGAGATTGATAGGTTTCACCACCTTCAGCTACCGTATATTTAGAACCGTCAGGTTGTGTGATGTTTGTTCCTCCGGCGAGTATACCCTCGGGAATAAGTCCGTCGTTATACATTATGTTGTCGTACTTGGATGTCCATGTTAGTCCGCCATACTCGGGAGCCGAATATTTCAGAGAAGCTTCCGTGAATCCGTACGATGTTCCGTAACGTGAACCGTAAGATGCTATGTAACCTCCAAAGCGCATATCCGTGGAAACACGTAAATTCCAGTTTTTATAGCGGAGACCCGTGGAAACGGAGCCCATAAAATCCGGAACCATTGAGCCGATAATTTCTGCTTTTCCGCTGCGTTTGTAATAAGCGAAACGTCTGCTGTCTGACCAGTTCAGGATGGGTAATCCTGTTTTTTCGTCCATTGCTTTTTTAGAGTCCGACATCAGGATACCGTATGATTCACCCACTTTTGCCACAGAGCCGATACGGTAATTACCGTAAGAAACTGATCCGTCCAGAGCAATGTAATCGGCCACATTTGGGTGTAGCGAAATGATTTTGTTTTCGTTTTTCGTGTACGTAAAGTCGAGCGTCCATTCCATATCCTTGCTTGTATAAGGAACTGTGTTCAAAGCAATTTCAACACCTTTGTTCTGAATGTTCCCGGCATTTACGTATTGGTTGCTGATCCCCGATACATAGGGTACTGCTATAGACATGATTTGGTTGTAGGTGTTTTCTTTGTAATAAGCCAAATCCAGATTGATCCTGTTATTAAAGAAACGCCAGTCTAAACCAACCTCCCATGCGTTTTTCCGCTCAGGTTTGAGGTTTGAGTCATATACGGTTGAAGGTAACTCCAACGAATACGTTTTTCCGTTTACGGTAGTGGAAGTTGCCATTGAATAGGCTGTGTTGATGATATAAGGATTGGTATCGTTACCTACTTGTGCCCATGAACCACGGATTTTCATAAAGGAAATCCAATCGGGCAGATTAAATGTATTGTGTAACAACCACGAACCTGAGATTGATGGATAGAAATAAGAGAATGTGCCGTGTCCATCGGAATAAACCAATGAAGAAGACCAGTCGTTGCGTCCGGTAATATCCACGAACACTTGATCAGCCCAGCTTGCACTAAATTGCGAAGCAATTGAGTACATACGTTTTTGACCAGTGATATATCCGTCGTAACCCACGTTGTCTTTTGAGTTTCCGATAAAAAATTGCCCGGGAACTACTAACCCTCCATTTGTCCAAAGTCGGCTGTACTGTTCAGTATTATTATAGTACTCACCTCTAAGGAATCCTCCGAACGTCCAGTCGCCGTAGGTTTTCAGTGCATTAAGTGTACTGTAAAAATTGGTTTGCTCTTTTGTATATTGCGACGTGGAATAATAACCGCCTTCGTTTGCATATCCACTACCCAGTTCCTTGCTTTCGTCACGAGTATAGTAATAATTAAAATTGCCTTCATTCGTGAAATCAAGCCAATCCGTGAGTTTTATTCTAAGAATAACCCCGGGGCGTACCGATGTTTCTTTTCGTCTGTAATCATTTTCGTAAATACTCCACCAGAGTCCTCTTCCGGGAACAGAACCGTACATATCTCCATAAGAGGTGCTTGCCAATCCTCCGTGCTCGCCTTTGTATTTATCCCTCAGGAATTTAGAGTCGTAGGAACGTGACCATGTACCATCTATAAAATATTCTCCGATATTTGGTTGAGCATTTCTCGGCGTTGAATTAGCGAATGAAAGTGTTGCTTCCAGATTTACTCTGTCTGTAATATTGTGTGAAGCTTTTGTTAAAAGAGTTAATCGTTTGAAATCGTTGTTAGGCAGCGTTCCCTGATTATGCAAAAAGCCCAGCGAGGTGTAAAATGTCGTTTTGTCGTTTCCACCACTTACAGCAACATTTGTATTAGAGTTAAATCCCAAGTTGTAGGCATCCTTAAA
>JAQVEB010000253.1 GCA_028698105.1 Petrimonas sp.
CTCCGGGTGCATGGTGGGTTCGCCGTTGCCGGCAAAGGTAATGACATCTAATTTAGTACCTTCTTTTTGCAACGATTGCAGTTTATCTTCCATCGCGGCGCGTACATTTTCACGGTCGGGAAGTTTTGTTTTCGTACGAAAGTCTTTATTGAATCCACATTCGCAATAAATGCAATCGAACGAGCATAATTTGCCGTCATACGGCAACAGGTTCACACCCAGCGATGAACCCATTCTCCGGCTGTGAACCGGGCCGTAAACTATTTCGTGAAAAAGAATGGTTGACATAAAATTGAATTAAAATTAAAGCCATGAAACGATCTGTCCCGTCCCAAACCCGATCAGCACATACCGCAGAAATTTTCCCAACGTCATCGTTGTCATCACCACCGGCACGTTTGCGCGCATGAAGCCCAGCGCTACCAGAATCGCATCGCCTACGGCGGGAAGAAACCCGAAAAACCCCATCACGGCACCTTTTCCGTGCAGCCACGCGATCATCTTGTCAATTTTCTCTGGTTTTATCTTAAACCACTTTTCCAGCCACTGGGTTTTTCCCAATCGTCCCAGGTAATAGCACGTTGCGCCGCCTGCGGCGTTCCCAATAGTGGCATAGGCGATGCTTGTCCAAATATCCATTCCCGCGGCGATGAGTGCCGCAAAAACCACTTCCGAACTGAATGGAAGCACCGTCGCCGCTAAGAACGATGCCAGCAGCAATCCCCAGTATCCGTATTCCGCTAATCCGTCAAGCATGGCAAGTTTCGGGTTTCGGGTTACGAGTTGCGCGTTGTGAGCAGCAACTGATACAATTGTACATAAATAATATATATTTTATCTTTTCGATTATTAGATATTTAACCTCGTTTAGTATGACAAAAATCCGGGAACCATCACTTTCGGTCGCTAACTCGCAACCCGTAACTCGAAACTCGTAACGGCTCAATGCGCCACCAACCAATTCTCCCCTGCTCCGCAATCGGTTTTCAGCGGGACGATCAGTTTATGCGCATTTTCCATTTCTTCAACCACGATTTTCGTCAGTTTCTCCTTTTCTTCCAACGGCACATTGAAGTTAAGTTCGTCATGCACCTGAAGGATCATTTTTGAGCGCAAACCTTCTTTTTCCAGCCGGTTAAAGATACGGATCATCGCCACCTTTATGATGTCGGCCGCACTGCCCTGAATGGGCGCATTAATGGCATTTCGCTCGGCATAACCGCGCACGACGGCGTTTCGCGAATTAATATCGGCGAGAAAGCGTTTTCTTCCGAAAATGGTTTCCACGTAGCCTTTTTCGCGCGCCGTTTCGATGCTGTTGTCCATGTACTGTTTCACACCGGGATAGGTTCTGAAGTAACCTTCAATCAATTCCTTAGCTTCAGCGCGCGGAATGTTGAGCCGTTCCGATAATCCGAAAACGGAAATGCCGTAAATAATGCCGAAATTGGCCGTCTTTGCCTTCCGGCGCATATCGGCTGTCACTTCCTGAAGCGGAATATTGTATATTTTTGCGGCCGTAGCGGCGTGAATATCCTGATTCTGATTGAATGCCTCAACCAGATTTTTATCGCGGCTGAGGTGCGCCATAATGCGCAACTCGATTTGCGAATAATCGGCCGAAACGAACGTGCAGCCTTCATCCGGAATGAAAACCCTGCGCATTTCTTTTCCGCGCTCGTCGCGAATGGGGATGTTCTGCAAATTGGGGTTTGTGCTGCTCAGGCGTCCGGTGGCTGCGACCGTTTGGTTGAACGAAGTATGGATTTTTCCCGTACGCTTGTTGATCAATTGCGGAAAAGCATCCACATACGTGCTAAGGAGTTTTTTTAACCCGCGTTGATCCAGTATCTTACCGATTATCGGGTGTTTGTTCCGCAATTTCTCCAGCTCATCTTCGCTGGTTTTGTATTGTCCGGTACGCGTTTTTTTTGGTTTTTCCACAATTTTCAGGTGATCGAAAAGCACCTCCCCTATTTGCTTCGGCGAATTAACGTTGAATTCGATGCCTGCCATCGCCGAAATCTCTTTTTCGATATTTTCCAGCTCGGTTGTCAACTCTCCCGACAGGTCTTTCAGCGCTTTCAGGTCGAGGCGCACGCCCGTCCATTCCATGTCGGCGAGCACGTAGATCAGCGGACACTCGATGTTGTAAAAAAGATCCCCGAGTCCGTTTTCTTTCAATTCCTTTTCAAGAATATTCTTTAGTTTCAGCGTAATATCGGCATCTTCGGCGGCGTAATCGCAGACGATCCCGGGCGAAACGTCGCGCATGGACAGTTGATTTTTCCCTTTTGGGCCGATGAGTTCAACAATGTGTATCGTTCTGTATTTCAAGTACGTTTCGGCCATGTAATCCATGCCGTGGCGGATTTCGGGATTGATGAGATAATGCGCGATCATGGTGTCGAACAACTTCCCTTTCACCCGAATGTTGTAGTTTCGGAGTTCAAGCATATCGTACTTAAGGTTTTGTCCGATCTTTTCGATCGTTTCGTCCTCGAAAAACGGCCTGAAAATCTCCACCTGTTTTTGTGCTTCTTCCTTCCCGGATGAAATGGGAACATAAAAGGCTTCGCCTTCTTTGTATGCAAATGACAGCCCGACGAGATCGCTGATCAGTGGATCCATTCCGGTTGTTTCGGTATCAAAACACACCGATTTTTGCGCGCAAAGTTTTGCATTGAGTTCCATGAGCGCTTTTTCGGCTTCCACCAGCGTGTAAGTATGCTTCGTGGAATGGATATCGGTGAAGCTGGCCGGTAAGTCGGGTGTCAGCGTTGCCGCCGTGTCTTCCACCGTTGCTTCTCCGAATCCGGAAAACAAATCGCCCTGAACGGGGCCGCTTTTAACCGCAGGTTTCGACGGTTCCGCATCCAGCACACGGTTTATTAATGTCCTGAATTCCAGTTCTTCGAAAATTTCTTTTACGGCGGTTTCGTTCTTCTCTTTTCGCGCGAAGCCGGCGATGTTTACGTCGAGTGGAACGTCGGTCTTGATGGTCGCGAGAAATTTTGAAAAAATAATTTGCTCTTTGTTTTCTTCGATTTTTGTTTTGAGTGATCCGGTCAGTTTATCGGTATTCTCAATCAGGTTTTCGATGGAATCGAACTCCGCGAGGAGTTTTTCGGCCGTTTTGGGCCCCACGCCGGGACAACCGGGAATATTATCCGAGGAATCTCCCATCAGTCCCAACAGGTCAATCATTTGTCCGGGACTGGTGAGATTGTATTTTTCCATCACTTTTTTATCGTCGAGTACATCGAAACCGCTGCCGCCATATTTGGGTTTGTAAATAAAAATATGCGGCTCCGCCAATTGTCCGTAATCTTTATCGGGTGTCATCATATATACATCAAACAGCTCTTTGTCAGCTTGCTTGGCGATGGTTCCAATCACGTCATCGGCCTCAAAACCGTCCATCTCCAAAACAGGAATGTTGTATGCTTTAAGAATGCTTTTAATGATGGGTACCGATAATTTTATGTCTTCCGGCGTAGCTTCGCGCTGGGCTTTGTAATATTCGTATTCGGTGTGGCGGAAAGTAGGCCCCGAAGGATCGAACGCGACGGCAATATGAGACGGGTTTTCTTTCTTCAATACCTCTTCCAGCGTGTTCACAAAGCCGAAAACGGCAGATGTATTTTGACCTTTTGAATTTACGCGTGGGTTTTTGATGAACGCGTAGTAGGCACGATAAATAAGTGCGTAAGCATCGAGAAGGAAAAGTTTATTTTTTGACATAAGAAATGTTATAACATCTTCTAATTATTTGTAAAGTTACAAATAATTGTTGCTTTCAAGAGAATAATTTCTAATTTTGTGGTTAAGAATTCAAAGTATGGATCACAGTCAGGTTATAAAAGATTCTCTGCGCGAAGAACTCGATAAGTTTGATACGTATTTAAAGCAATCAATTCAGAATGAAAACCCGCGCATAACGCGCATGGTTGAGCATGTTTTCTCTGCCGAAGGCAAGCGCATTCGTCCGATGCTGGTTTTTCTGGCGGCTAAGGCCTGTGGAAAAATCACGCCGGAAACCTATCACGGCGCCGTGACGGTGGAACTGCTTCATACGGCAACGCTGATTCATGACGATGTGGTTGACGATTCGGCCGTGCGCCGAGGCCAGGCTTCGGTGAACAGCGCCTTCGGTAACCACCAGGCGGTGCTGATCGGAGATTATTTTCTGTCTTCAGCGTTGCGCGAAAGCGTGAAGACGCAAGACCTGGAAATTGTGGATATTATAGCCGAATTGGGGCAAAATTTATCGGAAGGAGAACTTAATCAATATGCGATAGCAAGCGAGATTATCATTGATGAAGAGGAATACTTCAGGGTTATTGATAACAAAACAGCGTCGCTGTTGTATGCTTGTACTAAAATCGGAGCCATAACGGCAGGCGCAGGCAGGATGACCATTGAAGAATTTGGCCGGCTGGGGCGTATTCTCGGCATCAGTTTCCAGATAAGGGACGATATTTTTGATTACTACAAAGCGGATGTCGGTAAGCCCACCGGTAACGACCTACGCGAAGGAAAAATAACACTTCCGTTGATTTATGCACTAAGAACCGCTCCCAAAGAGCTTTCGGAAAAAATGTACGACATCATTCACGCGCAAAATTTTTCGGACGACAATATTTTCGCTTTGCTTGAGTTTGCCAAACGAAACGGCGGCATTGAGTACGCCTACAAAAAAATGGACGAATACTTAAGCGAAGCGGAAGAAATTATTAGCAATTTTCCCTTCAACGCCGACATAAAAATCCTGATGCAACTTCTGCTGTTGTATCTCAAAGACCGCAAGTTCTGAACGATCCGGTTATTTTTTAGCCACCGGTATTTTGCTTATCTGTTTGATATCGTTTAAATTAGTAT
>JAQVEB010000254.1 GCA_028698105.1 Petrimonas sp.
ACATCCGAAGACGGAACGCCTTATCTGCTCACCGCTACGCACTGCATGAACATGGATTACGATGCTTCGTTTCTCGCTAACCGGAGATACGATGTTATGGCCGGAACTATCGTGGCATTTTTCAACTATAACGCACCGGTTTGCGGAACCGATATCCGTGGTAATACGCAAATGACGATGGCTTCGGCCGACTCGGTACTTGTTAGCGAACGATACGACATTACGTTATTGAAGATGAAGCAGATGCCGCCGGCCGAATACCAGCCGTTCTACCTTGGATGGAATGTAAGTTCTTCGCCTTCGGGCTCTTTTCACGGCATTCATCATCCCAACGGAGGGATAAAAAAAGTTGCCATTGATGACGATGCACTGGCCATCGGTTCATTCGATAACCCGAAATACAACATGGAACCAAACGCGCATTGGGCAGTGCTTGCGTGGAATGTCGGCGCAACCGAAGCGGGTTCGTCGGGATCGCCCTTGCTCGATAAAGATAAACGCATACTCGGAACGCTCACCGGAGGTGAATCACTGTGCTCATCGCCGCGCGGACCCGATGTGTACGCATCGCTCAGCAAATATTGGAACGTAACCGGATCGCTGGGAAACCCCAATGCGATAAAGAATTACCTTGATCCGGCCAACTCGGGATTTCAACAACTGGGCGGATACAATCCGTATTTAAGTCACCCGATGACACGCAGCAACAATTTCGACGTGAACGAAAAACCGGTACAAACCTATTCCGACAATAACATATCGCTTTTCGAAACAAATACTACACTTGGTTTCACGGAGTTTGCCGAAGAGTTTACGGCTGCAAACAACACGCAGTTGGCCGGTGTGTTTATTTCTACGCCGGTGATAAATAACATGGCTAATCTGGACGTGCACATCAAAATATATTCCGGTAACGATAAACCGGAGACGTTGCTGTACGATCAGAAATTCAACTACTCCTTTCAGTATTATGCAAATAATACATTCTATACTGCAAACAGAAATATGGCCAATATGGTGGAAAATTACATCAGGTTTTCGCAGCCCGTTACGGTTTCGGGGAAATTTTTTATTGCATATACCGAACGAAACGGCACCACGCCCGGGTTCAAGGTCTTGAATGTTGAGCCGAGAAAAGTAGGATCGGGATTGGGTTCTACGGCCTGGATGAAAAATGCAACAGACTGGACTCCTTCATCGGAGAACATGTATAATCCGGTAAATACGTCTTTGCTGATCTCACCTTACGTTGTCGGAACAGGGTTAACACCGGAAAAACCTGCAGAAACCCCGCTCGAATTAAATGCGTATTACAACAGCGAAGTGGGCCGGATTTTCATCGAATCCAATAAAGAAATCTTATCGTGGGAGATATTTTATGTAACCGGCCAAAAAATATTTGCCGAACAAATAGATAAAAGTATCAACAGAACTTCTTTTACGGCCATCCATCTGGCTAAGGGCGTCTATATCATAAAAGCCGTTACCACAAACGGCAACGGCATAAGAAAAGTATTGGTGCGGTAATTTTGTTTAATGATTATCGTGGTTACCTGAGATGCGGTTTTATGGGCTTTAGCCCAAGTTTAGGTAAATTTCGGCTAAAGCCTTTGTTAACTCCTAATCAGCTATCCACGGCTTGAAAGCCGTGGCAATTGATTGAGGTAAACAATACGATAGTCATATTTTGTTTTTTATAATGTTCCTTCAGCTACCGGTTTGTCCGTGGGGTCTTCATCCGAATTACCGATCTGTCCCTTAAGATAATCGGATATCACACTGCTCTGCATCTCCGATTTATCTATTGCGGGTTCCTCTTTCGGGGCAGCCACCTTAACCGTTTTCTTCTTCACCACCAGTTGCTTTCCGATGGAAATATTACTCGAACGAAGCCCGTTCCACGATTTCAACTGCGATACGGTAACCCTGTTCCTGCGCGCGATAGCGCCCAGCGTATCGCCTTTTTTAACCCGGTAATACTGATTCACCGTTTTGGTGGTGGTAGCACCCGAAGCATCGCGCGCCTCAGCATAATTCGTCTGCTGTGGGGAAGCTGTCGGCTGCACGGTTCGTTTCTTCACGATCAGTCTTTTCCCTACGGGAATTTTTGTAGAGCGGAGCCGGTTCCACGATTTCAGTTGCGAAACCGTTGCGCCGTATCGTGTGGCAATTTTGCTCAAATTATCGCCTCTCCGCACCCGATGATACACGTTTGCCGTTCCGCCGGCGCCTCCCGAGGTACTGCCTCCTTGTAAATACCTGTCGGTACTCAGGCGATGCGTCAGAAACTGCGAGCGACGGTAATTCATGATTTCGTCTTTCTTACTCACATAAGCCAACACTTTGTTTGTGGGTAGTACCAAGGCATAGGGTTCGTAATTTCCGGGAACAATATCGCGTGTAAACTGCGGGTTGAGCCGCTTTATGTCCATCAGGGGAATATCCAGCACATCCGAAATCTGCCCGAAATGAACCTCTTTATTTACATGCACCGTATCCAAAGCGGCAAAATTGCTCGATTGCATCGGACAAATATTGTGATCGCCATAATAATTCATAATGTAATTGGCAGCGATGAATGCAGGTACGTACCCGCGCGTTTCACGCGGCAAATTATAATAAATCTCCCAGTAATCGCGTCGTCCGCCGCTACGTGCGATGGCTTTGTTCACATTTCCGGGGCCGCAGTTGTAGGCAGCGATAACCAAATTCCAATCCCTGTAAATGCTGTAAAGGTCTTTGAGATAACGGGCGGCTGCCTCGGTGGCTTTATACGGGTCGCGCCGTTCATCAACCAGGCTGTTCACTTCCAGCCCGTAGCCTTTTCCGGTGCGCAGCATAAATTGCCACAGACCGGTTGCACCCACGCGCGAAACCGCTATCGGGTTTAGTGCCGATTCTATCACCGGCAGGTATTTCAACTCCAGGGGAAGTCCGTATTTATCGAGCACCTCTTCGAACATGGGAAAGTAGTAATCTCCCAAAGCGAGCATATAAGCCACCTGGCTTCTTCTGCGCCCGGAGTACATATCAATATACGAACGAACAACGCGGTTGTACGACAGTTCCATTTCCGAAGGAATATTGCTCAGTTTCCGCACATAAAGGCTATCCGGATAAACCACATCTTGCCCGGGCCTGCAATTCTCCTTGGCGGTGGAAAAATCCATTTGCCAGTCGTGCAGCAGTTTGCTTAAATCTTCCGTCATGCTCTCCGGAGCAATGATGGATTTATCGTTAATGGTATCTTTAGCTTGCGGGGTTGTTTGTGCGAACGATGACGAAAAGCACATACCCATCAGCAAAAGAAAAATAAAGTTCAGTTTTTGTGTCATTTTTTGTTCAAGAATAATGAAAAGGCCTTGCGGGCAAGGCACGATCCTTAATTAAAAATTCAAACTGCATTGGATACCCAATGCGTTTCCCGTAAAATTATTACTCCGCATGATAAAAGCCGGTTCCACGCGCATCGAAAGATCGGTGCTTATATCGAAATCAAATAACTGAGCGTCCACATAAGCATCCACGATGCTCAACCCGTAAAGCGCAACGGTTCCGATAATACTCAGATCGCGAAAACGCCGGTAAAAATCCTTCCTTCTTTTCAACACATCGGCAAACCATGTCTGATCAATGGTTGCGGGGTCTTGCCCGTAGGGCACAACGTTGTGCCATTCGTTGGTTTTGGGGTCTCCATCTATAAGGGATTTATACCCGTCAAAATAAAGTTGATAATACTTGTTGTTCCACGAAATGGCATACGAAAATCCGATGAATCCGCCATATAAAATGGGAAGTTTCCAGTATTTCCGGTTGTAAACTTGTCCCAATCCGGGAAAGGAAGCGGCCAGAATAACCGCCATCTTGGGGTTGGGTTTAAAATCTTTTTTCCCGATTGCCAGCGTATCAATTTTTCCTTCGGCAGCAATAATGCTGTCGGTTTTTTGTTGAATAACATCGCGCGAAGCGTTTTGCCTGACCGTGTCGGCAGTTTGGCGTTGGGGGACGGAAACCGTTTGCGCCTGCAGCGCAAGCGTTGCAAGAAGGGAAAAAAGCCACACGATTTGCCGTTTCTTCACTGCCACGTTGTTATTTTTTCTTTAGCTGATCGAAAATCCCGATGATCCGTTCCAGTTCTTCGGCTGAAGCAAACGGAATGGTTATCTTTCCTTTTCCCTGTTTATTGCATGCAAACTGAACATCGGTCTTGAAATAATTCGATAAATGCGCTTTTAATACATCAAAATCACTCGCAACATTTCCTGTTTTGCTTTTTGAAGACGAGCTTCGTTTTTTCGATTGCGAGGGGTTCATTACTTCATGTACCTCTTTCCCTTCGCTCACTTCTTTGGCTATCGCTTCAACTTTCCGCACAGACAATCCGTCCTGCAAGATCAGGTTGTAAACCGCCAGTTGCGACACTGGGTCGTTCAGCGTTACCAGCGCGCGGGCATGCCCCATATCTATTTTCTTATCCTTCACCCCCATTTGCACTTCGGCCGGAAGTTTCAGCAAACGCAGGTAATTGGTGATCGTTGCCCGTTTCTTGCCGACGCGTTCGCTGAGCTGCTCCTGCGTGAGCGAAAGCGAATTGATGAGATTTTGGTAAGCCAGGGCAATTTCAATGGAATTCAGGTCTTCGCGTTGAATGTTCTCCACGAGCGCCATCTCCATCAGTTCATCGTCTTCTACGGTTTTAATGTATGCAGGAATGGCATCGAGACCGGCCATTTGCGAAGCGCGATAGCGGCGCTCTCCGGCAATGATCTGGTACGAGTCGTCGTCAACTTTGCGAAGAGTAACAGGCTGCATAACCCCGATCTTGCGGATGGACGACGCC
>JAQVEB010000015.1 GCA_028698105.1 Petrimonas sp.
ATGAAACAGACTCCGGACTTGATATTGACGCGCTTCGCGTGGTAGCCTCCGGCGTGAATAAACTGCATACCGATAAAAATGCGACGATTGTCATCACACACTATCAGCGCCTGCTGGACTACATAAAACCCGATGTGGTGCACGTGCTCTACAAAGGAAAAATCGTTAAAAGCGCAGGGCCGGAACTGGCGTTGGAACTGGAGAAAAGAGGTTACGACTGGCTTGCTCCCGATGTTGAATAAAAACGAATACGTATAATGACAGAACAACAATATATTGACCTGTTTCAGTCTTACCGGAAGCAAATAGACGATAATTCCGTTGAAGGAATGAACAAACATCGTGATGCGGCTTTCCAAAAGTTCAAAGAAATAGGTTTTCCTACTGCAAAGCAAGAAGATTACAAGCACTCCGACGTTGCGCGAAATTTCGACGGTGATTTCGGGCTGAATCTTCGTAACCTGGAGTTCCCGATTGATCCTTACCGGGTTTTCCGGTGCGATGTTCCGAATATCTCCACACAGCTCCATTTCCTCATCAACGACCGTTACCATCACCGTTCATCAACCGTTAACTCTTTTCCCGGCGGTGTTTTCATCGGATGCATGCAGCACTTTGCGGAGAAATTCCCATCGGTTTTCAATGAGTACTACGCTCAGATCGCGCATTACGAAGACAACGGTACCGTGGCTTACAACACCATGTTTGCCCAAGACGGATTTGTGGTTTATGTGCCGGAAAACACCATCGTGGAAAAACCGCTGCAACTCATTAACGTGTTGCGCAGCGATGTGGATATCAACGTAAACAGACGCATTTTAATTATCGCCGGGAAAAATGCTCAGGTGAAACTTCTGGCTTGCGACCATACGGTGGACGACGTGAACTTTGTGGTTACGCAGGTAACCGAAATTTTCGCCGGCGAAAACGCCCAGGTTGATTTTTACGAGTTGGAAGAAAATTCGGTAAACGTAAAGCGTTTTGCCAATCTTTTCAGTCGGCAGTTTGCCAATTCAAATGTGATAACTTCCTGCATTACACTGCACAACGGATTCACGCGCAATAATTTTGAATTTAAGTTGTTGGGCGAACATGCCGAAGCGCACGTTGGCGGAATTGCCATTTGCGATAAAGAACAACATGCCGATAATTACGCATTTCTCGATCACGCTGTGCCCAACTGCATGAGCAACGAACTCTTTAAATATTCGTTGGACGAACGGGCTACAGGCGCCTTCTGCGGGAAAATACTGGTGGAAAAAGATGCGCAAAAAACGCAGGCGTACCAAAACAATAAAAATCTGGTGATTTCGGATACCGCGAAGATGTTTTCCAAGCCGCAACTCGAAATTTATGCCGATGATGTGAAGTGTTCTCACGGACTCACTACCGGACAACTGGATCAGGATGCGCTCTTTTATCTCCGCGCACGCGGAATTTCGAAAAGCGAAGCCCGCCAGATGCTGATGGTTGCTTTTATGGAAGATGTGTTGGATCTAATTCGCATTGATTCACTTCGTGAAAGGCTCGAGTACCTTATAGACAGAAGATTCCGCGGTGAGTTGCTGCGCTGTGGCGGATGTTTCGCCGATCAATAACAATGATTGATATAACCAAAATACGTTCCGAATTTCCGATACTTTCGCGCGAAGTGTACGGCAAACCGTTGGTTTATCTCGATAATGCCGCCACAACACAAAAACCGCGTTGCGTGGTGGAGAAGATACAGGAAATGTACTATTCGCTCAATGCCAATGTGCATCGCGGCGTGCATTTCTTGAGTCAGGAAGCTACCGAAGCGCACGAAAATGCACGAAAAACCGTGCAACAATTCATCAATGCCGCATCGCCTAACGAAATCGTTTTCACGCGCGGAACAACCGAGTCCATTAATTTGGTGGCATCGTCGTTTTGCAGGCAGTTTTGCCGTGAGGGCGACGAGATTCTTATATCGTCCATGGAACACCATTCCAACATTGTTCCGTGGCAGATGCAGGAAGATATTCTTGGCGTGAAACTGCAAGTGGCGCCCATCAACGTGAACGGCGAACTGCTTCTCGACGAGTTTGAAAAGAAAATAACGGAACGTACCAGGCTGGTTGCCGTGACGCACATTTCCAACGTGCTCGGCACGATAAATCCGGTGGAAGAAATCGTGCGGATTGCGCACAAACACAACGTTCCTGTGTTGATTGACGCCGCACAGTCCGTGCAGCACGCCGTCGTGGATGTGCAGCAAATGGATTGCGATTTTCTGGTTTTCTCGTCGCACAAGATTTACGGCCCAACCGGCGTTGGCGTGCTTTACGGAAAGGAAAAATGGCTAAATGTCATTCCGCCTTACCAGGGCGGAGGCGAGATGATCTCGTCCGTTTCGTTCGAGAAAACGACCTACAACGGGTTGCCGTTCAAGTTCGAAGCGGGCACGCCCGATTTTGTCGGTTCGTCGGCGCTTGCCACAGCGTTGGATTACGTTTCGGCCATCGGAATCGAAAACATTGCCAACTATGAGCATGAACTCCTGCAATATGCCACCGAAAAACTTGAAGCCATTGACGGGATCCGCTTCATCGGCACAGCCAAAAACAAAAGCAGCGTCATTTCTTTTCTGATAAAAGACATTCATCCCTACGATTTAGGTACACTGCTCGACAAAATGGGCATCGCCGTGCGCACCGGCCACCACTGCGCCGAACCGCTTATGCAGGAATTCCGCATCCCGGGTACCGTGCGGGCTTCCATCGCCTTCTATAACACCAAAGAAGAAATTGATTTACTGGTAACTGCCTTGCAACGAATTGTTAAGATGTTCTGAATTCGCAGATTTTTTCCTACAAAATACCTATATTTGCGGCGCAAAGAATGAAATGTGTCCGTTTTTCCCATGCAAGAGAAGTTTTTACATACGCAAAATGAAGATCATGCCTTGTTTCTTTTGATCAAAAAAAGAGACAAGCAGGCTTTCACGGTAGTGTATCAAAAATATCACACTTATTTGTATGCCCTGGCTTTGCGTTATCTTAAAAACACCGACATGGCTGAGGATGCCGTGCAACACGTCTTTGTTAAATTGTGGGAAAACACCGTAAAAATGGATGTTCAGATAAATCTGAAGAATTATCTGTACACGATGACGAAAAACTACATTCTGAATCAAATACGCAACCACAAAGAAACCATTTCCATTTATTATGCCAATGCGCAGCAGGAAATAGCCGATGACGGCGAATTTTTGAAGTTGCTCGAAGAAATACAACTTTCGGAAGAACTGCAAAGAGGAATAGAGAACCTTCCCGCTCAGAAAAAAGAAATATGCAAACTGAAAATGGATGAAGATGTTAGTAACCAGGAGATTGCCGATCGCATGGGCATTTCCATCAACACCGTGAAATCGCATTATCAGGAGTCCGTGAAAATGCTTCGGAAGTATTTTCAACAAATTAAATTGATGCTATTTTGAAAAAAAGTGTATTTCCAACTCATTTTTTTTCGATTTCATGTGTCAATATATAAAATCAAGCAACATTTGTGAACACGTCGGATAAAAAAATACTGCAAAAAGTCATTGAGGGAACATCTTCACCGGAGAATGCGCGGTGTGTTGCGGAATGGTTTTCTTCCTCTATCGAGGGGCAACAGACTCTTTCGGACATGATGGACAAGGATGCTTATCTGATGGAGGAAAACCGGCTGAAGGAAATAAACCTTTCGCCCGTGAAGTCAAAAATGATGTTCGCAGGGATTGACAAAAGCATCCGCAGAAAGCGGTTGATTCGATCGTCGTGGCGCGTCGCAGCCGTCTTGTTGCCCTTTGTTGTCTTGATCGGGATCGGTTTTTACCTGAATAAACAAGTTGACTTATTTGGTAAGTCCGCCTATACCGAAATTTATATTCCCAAAGGAGAATCACGCACACGCATTGTGTTTCAGGATGGGAGCGAAGTATATTTGAATGCGGATACCCGCCTGCGGTATCCGAAAAAATTCGGCATGCAGAAACGGCATGTCTATTTGCAAGGCGAAGCCTATTTTAACGTGGCTTCCAACAAAAACCGCCCTTTTTTCGTGCATACCGATGAAACCTTTGTGAAAGTACTCGGAACCTCGTTCAATGTGAAAGCTTACGATGACGATAACAACATATATGTTACGCTCGACGAGGGAAAAGTAACTTTTAATACCGCCCTCACACAATACGCCATTCTTTCGGGACACGAAATTGTGTACGACAAAAAAAGCAGGGAGTCTTTCGTTCACCGTTTACCGGAATCCACTGTAATGTCGTTGTGGAAAGAAGACGTTATTTATCTGCGCGATACGCCCCTATTTGATGTTCTTCAAATGCTGGAACGAAGATACGACGTTGTTTTTGAGGTAAATAATCAACGAGTTTATAACTATAGTTATACCTTAACTACCCACCAGACTTCCGTTGAAGGAGTTTTGCGTGAATTGGAAAAAATTGCACCTGTTAAATTCAGAGAACAAGACGGAAAGATCATTGTTTCGCTTTCCTGATATTTTGCACGACACGATAAACGCGTCTATGTGATCCAAAACGGTCATTTCCTTCGGAAATCACTTTTTTTCTTAAATATTTTAAATTATACTCATACTTTTTCACTTTCCATGTGTCAAGCTATTAAGATATACCACAAAGCTGCCCTAGGTAGCTGAAATACGTCTGCAAATAAGAAGAGAGTAATTATAAATTGTTTAATTTTTTAATACGTAAAACCAACCATGGGTAGAATCCTTTCTAAGAGGCGATTAGTGGTTCTGCTTTCCATTTTGATGCTAAGCTTTAATATAAGTTTGGCACAAAAGGTGAGTTTGAACTTCAGCCAAAAAAATTTGAGAACAGTACTGGAGAGTATTACCAGTCAAACAGGTTACACGCTGGCATTCAGTAAAGAAGTTGTTAATCTGAACGATTTGGTAACGATCCGTGTGAACGATGTAGATGTTACGCAAGCACTGAATCAGTTATTAACGCCCCGTAACATTGCATACGAGATTAAAGACAACAAAATCTACATCTCGAACAAACCGGAAGAAACAACCGCAGCAACGAGACAAAACCAGCAACAGGTGGTCAATTTAACCGGAACGGTTACCGATCAGAACGGTGAGCCGGTTATCGGCGCGAATATTTCCGTGCCCGGAACAACGGTTGGAACCGTTACCGATATGGACGGAAAATACGCGCTTTCGGTACCCAGAGGTTCAACGTTGCGTTTTTCGTACATCGGTTACACCGATCAGGACTTCACCATTACCAATCAATCATCGTTGAACGTGGTGATGAAAGAAGACACGGAAGTGCTGGATGAATTGGTGGTTGTGGGTTATGGCGTTCAGAAGAAGAGCGTTGTAACGGCGGCCATCAGTAAAGTGAGCGCAGAGGAGCTGAACAATAACCGTCCTTCGCGGGTGGAAGACGCGCTTAAGGGAAAAGTATCGGGTGTTCAGATTACACAGAGTTCCGGACAACCCGGATCGGATTCAAAAGTACGTATTCGCGGTATCGGTACCATCAATAACAGCGAACCGTTATATATCGTAGATGGAATGGAAGTTGGAGGAGGGATCAATTACCTGAACCCAACCGATATTGAATCTGTGGAGATTTTGAAAGATGCGGCTTCTGCCGCTATTTATGGAGCGCGAGGCGCCAACGGCGTTGTGTTGGTAACAACCAAAAGCGGCAAAGCCGGTAAGGCTACGATTAATTACGACGTAAGCTACGGCTGGCAAAATCCGTGGAAGAAAAGAGAGGTACTGAATGCTAAAGAGTATATGGTTTTAATGAACGAGGTTCAAGTGAACGACGGAAACATGCCCAGATACGATGCAACAGAAATATCAGGAGTTGGAGTCGGAACCGATTGGCAGCAAGAAACCTTTTATAAAAACGCACCGGTACAAAGTCACCAGATAAGCGTTTCGGGTGGAGCTGAAAAAATAAATTATTTCTTATCGCTCGGATATTTCGATCAGGCAGGTATCGTAGGAGGTAACTACGGGAAATCCAACTATAACAGATGGAGTCTTCGATCAAATTCCACCTATGAGGTATTCGATGCCCTTGAACGCTCATTTTTGAATAAGCTGAAAATTGGTGTGAATGCAGGTTATTCTAGAATAAAATCTACCGGAATTGACACTAATTCCGAGTTTGGTTCGATATTGGGTAGTGCGCTTGCATTTACTCCGCTGGTATCCGTATATCCTGCCACGGAAGAGGAAGCCGCTGCAATTTTAGCGGCACATCCCAATGCAGTAAGAGATGATAGTGGCCGTGTATTTACTTTGCCTCCGGCAGGATTTCAAGAAATAGCCAATCCTGTAGGAATGCTTAACACTCCTTCTTTAACAACGGGTAATAGCGATAAATTTGTAAGTTCTTTTTGGGGCGAATTGGATGTATTGCCTAACCTGAAATTCAAAAGTAGTTATGGAGTCGATTTAGCCTTTTGGGGTGCAGACGGTTATACTTTTCCCTATTTTCTTGCTTCGCAAGGAAAAGATGTACCATACAGTAGCGTATATAGTGAAATGAATAGAGGCATTCGCTGGCAACTGGAAAATTATTTTTCTTATGCTAATACATTTAATGAATTGCACAACCTTTCATTTGTCTTAGGACAATCGTCTTCAAAATATACTTACCGCAACTTGGGCGGTACAGATCGTGATTTGTTGGAGACCGATCCGCTCAAAGCAAATATCAATTCAGCCATCGCTGCAGATAAAGATGCACGTGTCTGGGGCGGTACGGGCGGATATAATTTTGTTTCCACCGCGTCATATTTCGGGCGTGTGGATTACAATTATGCTGAACGTTACATGCTTCAGGCAACTATTCGTCGTGACGGTTCCTCCAATTTTGGGCCGAACAACAAATGGGGCGTATTCCCGTCGTTTTCGGCGGGTTGGAACATTACCAACGAACCGTTTATGCAAAATAAACCAAATTGGTTGGATATGCTGAAACTTCGTTTTAGCTGGGGTAAAAACGGTAACGACCGAATTGGACAATTCCTCTATACTTCGTTGATGAATGGCGGACAAAATTATTACTATGGTGGCGGGTATCAGGTGAATCAGGGAGATCCCACCAAAGTAGGAGAAATTACCGGAACAATGCAATATGGAAGCTCTCCGGCACGCATCCCCAATCCGGATATCAAATGGGAAGAATCGGCGCAAACAGACTACGGTTTTGAAGCACGTATGTTTAACAGCGCACTTACTTTTGGATTCGATTATTTTGTTAAGAAAACCATTGGAATGCTTATGGAGCAACCTATCCCCGGTTATGTGGGTATGCAGGCGCCTGTAGCCAATGTGGGTGATATGGAAAACAGTGGTTTGGAGTTTGAGATTGGTTGGAAACAAACCGTTGGCGACTTCAGATACAATATTTCGGCTAACGCTTCATATCTGAGAAATAAATTGATCAACATCGGAAACAGTACTGGTGAAGCCATTTATGAAAGTGCAGGTGCAACCGGTGTAGGAAGTTACGTGAAAGGTATGAATGGAGAAGTATTTCCTTACTTCTACGGATTCCGCACGGATGGCCTTTTCCAGAATCAGGCTGAAGTAGACGCGTATGTAAATTCAAATGGCGAGAAACTACAGTCTTCGGCAATGCCCGGCGACGTGCGTTTTGTGGATTTAAACGGTGACGGAATTATCAGCGATGCCGATAAAACCAAAATCGGTAAAGGAATGCCCGATTGGACGTATGGCGTGACCTTTGGCGCGGAATGGAAAGGAATTGACCTAAACATGTTCTTCCAGGGAACAATAGGAAATAATATTTTCGATTATTCACAACGTGGTGATATTCCGGCAATGAACCGGCCGGCTTGGTTTTTGGATCGTTGGCACGGCGAGGGTACTTCCGATAGAATCCCACGTATGACTGCCGCAAATCCGAACGGTAACTGGCGTTCATCAGATTTATACATAAAAGATGGATCATATTTGCGTTTAAAATCAATGCAGTTGGGTTATACCCTTCCGGTAAACCTTATTCGTTCACTTGCAATTCAGCGGCTAAGAGTGTTTGTTTCTGCAGATAACTTACTTACATTCACCAAATATGATGGTTTTGATCCTGAAATCGCTTCGGGAGGTTATACTACGATTGGCATTGACCGTGGAATTTATCCGCAGTCGCGCACAATTTCTGTTGGAGCCAATATTTCATTCTAATCTTAAAATAGTTGACAAAAATGAAAAAATATATATCCGTTATTACATTCATGATCCTGCTTGGACTCTCATCGTGTGGTGAGGATTTTCTTACAAATTCCACTACCGAGAAGCAAGCAGCCGGCGCTCCGGCCACAGAAGGAGCAATTCTTTCGAATCTGGCTTCGTGCTATCAGATTTTACTTTTCGACAGTTATGCAAACCAAAGTTACAACAGTTTACCCTTAATGTCCGATTTACGGTCGGATGATATTTATAAAGGCGGCGGTGATGCAGGGGATCAACATCAATTGTATTTACTGTCGTTATTTACTTCCACGCCACAGGAATCGCTTGATGGCTTATGGTCAATCTATTTCACCGGTTTAGCGCGTTGCAATAACGCAATCACGGCTTGCGAAAATGCTGTGAACGTTGAACCCGGTAAATTAGAGAAATACAAAGCCGAAGCACATTTCCTGCGCGCTTATTTCGTACATTGGTTGTGGAAGTTCTGGGGAAATATTCCTTATTTTGAAGAACCTTTGTCGGAACCTCCGTATATGGCAAAACAACTCACTGCCGACGAAATTTATCCCATCATCATGAAGGATATTGATTTTGCATGTGGAAAAGCAGATAATGGTACCGATAGATTATCAATGAACACCACAGGTCCCAATTTAGGTAGGGTGAACAAGGCTGCTGCTTTGATGCTTAAAGCTCGTACTATTCTTTATAAAAAAGATGCTACGAGGTATGCTGAGGTAACAAAAGACATGGCAGAGATAATTAGTAGTGGGCAATTTACATTGTTCCCTGATTTCAAGGCTATGTGGTTGGATCAGAATGAGTTTTGCAGCGAATCCATTTTCGAAAGCAACCAACTTCCCGAAGGAAAGTCATGGTCAAACGGTTGGGCCGGATATGGCACAAATCTTCCCGCTTTCATTTCGCCGAATGGTCTGAATACAGGAAATAAAACCGGAGATTTTAAAGGCGGTTGGGGTTTTGGCCCTGTTCGTCAAGCCACGTGGGATGTGTACGAAGAAGGCGATATGCGCCGCGAAGGCTCCATCAATAAATTTTCTCCCGACCAATATACTGCCCGTTTTCAGGATACCGGATTGTTTATGGCGAAATATGCGGCACGTGTGGGTTACAACCCGCAAGGCGATGTGGACTTGAATTATGCCAATAATTTCAGGATTTACCGTTATGCCGAAACATTACTGACTTATGCTGAAATGGTATCAATGTATGGACAAGCCGAAGTTGGAGGTATCACAGCACAATCGTGTCTTGATGCTGTAAGAGCACGTGCTTTCGGAGCTGATAACAGCATTGCGGTTACGGCGCAAAACGTTAAATTGGAGCGACGTCGCGAATTTATCGGCGAAGGTATGCGTTTTTGGGATATCGTTCGTTGGGGTGACACAGCCCTGCTCACTGAAAATCTCCCATTGAGCTCACGCACATGGAAAGACTACTGCAAATATTTACCCATTCCCCAGGCAGAAATGGATAAAACAGCCGGTACAGAATTTGCCCTTCAGCAAAATCCCGGGTATAATTAATCCCAAAAAATTAATAAGAAGAAATTATGAAAAATAAAATAAAATATGGTATGTGGGTGTTGCTGTCGCTTTTTATTGTAGCCTCATGCAGCCCTCAGGAAAGCGATAAATACTCGTTGGGAGTTTTAGATACAGTGACACAGGACATGGTGTCTTTCTCAACGGTTCCTACGACAAAGAGTGCGAATGAAATTGTTTTCACCAACACATCGAATATCAACGCCCCCGTTGCGGTAAAATGGGATTTAGGCAATGGCGTAAAAGCGACATCACAAAACATCACTACGCAATATCCCGAAAAAGGTGATTATACAGTGACGCTAACTCTCTATGCTGCAGATGGTTCTTCAGCTTCAAAAAGCCAAGTAGTACATATTGAAAACGACGATTTTAGCTTGATAAATACACCAGCTTACACAAATTTAACAGGAGGCGCGGAAAAATTGGAGGGCAAAACATGGGTATTTGATCAATATCACGATGGGCATTTTGGTGTTGGTCCTGCAGATGCGGATAGCCCGAGTTGGTGGCAATGTCCTGCAGACGGAAAAGATGGTTCTTCTCTTTACACTCAAAAGTTCACTTTCTATCAACAAGGAACAAAGATGAAATGGGAAAACAATGGGTACGTCTATACCAATGCTGCGGGCGTTGCCGGATTGGGAAATCCTGCGGGTGTAATTGAGAATCCTGGAGGTGTGGGAGATTTTGATGTGCCTTATGTTCCCGATGCAGCCGGATATACTTTTAAATTAAACGAAGATGCCATGACATTGGAATTAAGCGGCGGTGCTTTTTTCGGATTTTATACTGGAACAAGCACTTTCAAAATTTATTCGCTTACCGAAACAGAATTGTATGTAAAATGTGTAAGCACGGTTGAACCAGGAAACTCATGGTGGTTTCGTTTGATTCCTGAGGAACTGAATGTTGCGGAACCGCCAATAGTGAAAACACCAAAGGCGATCCCCCTTGCTGAAACGTTCGAGAGCGAGCCTTTTTCCGTAAACTTCCAATCAGAAACCATGGGCAGCCTTACAAAAGCAGGCTATGCCAATCCGGCGCCCGTGCCCATCAATCAGTCGTCTAAAGTATTTTTGTATCAAAAATCGAATGATTTTTACTCGAATATTTTTTGGGTGGCTGCCGATTATAAGTTCGATTTAACAACACAAAACAAAATAAGATTGAAAGTATTTCTTCCATCGTACAACGATTACACTACCGATAATAATGTCGCGGGTTCTTGGATTGCCAACGCAAAATTGCTGAAGAAAGTAGCTGTTAAATTGCAAGATTCAAGTTTGGGTGGCAATGCGTGGACAACGCAAACGGAAGTTGTGAAAGAAAACCTTACCACAGATAAATGGCTCGATCTTGTATTTGATTTTAGTTCAGTTGCTGATAGGCAAGATTATGATAAAATTGTGATTCAGTTTGGCGGAGAAGGACACTCCGGTTCTGGTATTTTCTTCTTCGATGACTTTTCTTTTTCTGAATAATAAACTTTAAACCTGCAGAGAATGTTTATAAGCAAATATCTTATAAACATTCTCTTTTTTAACGATATGCAGTATAAAATGATAGTATTGGCAGCATGGCTGCTCTCAGCGTGTGGCGGAAGCGGTACAACCCCGGTGGTCGAACCTCCTGTAAAAGAAATTACCTGGCAGATAAACCCCTCTTCGCTTTCGTTCACCGATAAGACGGAAACAAAAAGCATCCTCATCACTGCTAACGGAGATTGGACTGTCTCTTCCAATCAATCATGGTGTACAACTGATCGCAAAACCGGGTATAACGGACAAACCAGCTTGAATGTTACGGCATCCAAAAACAATACGGATGCACAACGTACGGCCGAACTTACTTTGTTATCGGGGAAGTACAGCAAAAAGATTAGTGTTGTACAAGCAGCCGGAACGGTGGAAAACTACGTTCCCGCTGGTTATACCCTGAAATTTCAGGACGAATTCAACGATGCCCGTCTTTCTGATGGCAAAACGCCACTTCCCAATACCCAAAAATGGTTTTATGAAACCGGCGCGGGTGGCTGGGGAAACAACGAAATACAGAACTATGTTGCCGGTTTTCGGGGAACGGATACGTGCGCAGTTATTTCCGACGGAACATTAAAGATCATTGCAAAGAAAGTGGGCACCGAAGTGTTGTCCATCCGCATGAACACGAACCAAAGCTGGCAGTACGGTTATTTTGAAGCGCGATTGCGTATGCCGACCGGTAAAGGCACGTGGCCTGCGTTTTGGATGTTGCCCAAAGATTTCAAGAACTGGCCGCTCGATGGCGAGATTGATATTATGGAATACGTTGGCTACGATCCCAACGTAGTGCATTGCACGGTTCATACGGAAGCATACAACCATGCTATCGGAACACAAAAAGGCGCATCAACAACCGTAACGAATGCCGAAACAGAGTTCCACATTTACGCCATAGAATGGATAGCCGATTATATCAGGGGTTTTGCCGACGGAGTGGAATATTTTCGGTTCAATAACGACGGTAAAGGCGACATTAACACCTGGCCGTTCAATAAACCTTTTTATCTGAAACTCAATCTCGCCTGGGGCGGAAACTGGGGCGGCGCGCAAGGCGTGGACGAAACCAAACTTCCGGCAACGTACGAGATTGATTACGTGCGGGTTTATCAGAAGTAACGGAGCAATATGAAAATCAATAACGTATTTTTATTGATTGTTTTCTTGTCGCTCATTGCATGCAATAAAGATGCGCAGAAAAACAATCAGCAAACCGAAGCAGCCTTTGTGTCCGTACAAGGCCAGGAATTGGTTACGCCGGACGGTAAACCCTTCGTTATGAAAGGTATCAACCTGGGAAACTGGCTAAATCCCGAAGGGTATATGTTCCTTTTTCAGGATGCAAGTTCCTACCGGTTAATTGATGAAGCGTTTAAAGAGATGGTCGGCCCTGATTTTGTCAATAATTTCTGGCATCAGTTTCAGGAAAATTACATCACGAAAGAAGACATCGCATACATCCGCCAAACAGGCATGAACTCCATCAGGATTCCGTTTCATTACAAACTTTTCACCAACCAGGATTTTATGGGTAAAAACGATCCCGAACGCGGTTTTGAACTGCTGGACAGGGTTATCGGATGGTGCAAGGAAGAAGGATTGTATGTGGTGCTCGATATGCACGATGCGCCCGGCGGTCAAACCGGCGACAACATTGATGACAGTTACGGTTATCCGTGGCTTTTTGAAAGTGCGCAAAGTCAGCAACTTTTCAACTCCATCTGGAAACGAATTGCGGAGCATTACGCCGATGAATCTACGGTTCTCGGGTACGATCTGCTCAACGAACCCATCGCGCATTATTTCGAAGACAAAGATTCGCTGAACAGCAAGCTCGAAACCGTTTATGTTAATGCTACCAAAGCTATTCGGGAAGTTGACAATAACCATATCGTCATTTTGGGTGGTGCGCAATGGAATACCAACTTCGATGTGTTCAAAAATCCCAATTTCGACCCAAAAATCATGTATGAATGCCATACGTATTGGTCGGACACCACGCAACAGTAATTCAAAAGTTTGCGGATTTCAGAACAAAAACCAACCTTCCGATGTACATGGGCGAAACCGGTGAGAACACCGATGAATGGATCGGCGGATTCCGGCGGTTACTCGATCGTAACAACATAGGCTGGCATTTCTGGCCTTATAAAAAGATGAACAGTACGCGCGGAATGGTTTCTATTCAGGAACCTTCCAAATGGAATATGATTGTTGAATATACGAAAAAAGACCGAGGCAATTTTGCCAAGATCCGCGAAAACCGTCCTCCACAGCAAGACGTTCGCGACGCCATGAATAAACTACTTGAGAATATGAAATTTAAGAATTGTACAAAAAATCCGGGTTACATCCAGGCGTTAGGGATGAATCCGTAAAAAAGAACCGTATATGAATATAAAGAAAATTTTATTGGCTTGCAGCATCCTTATTTCCACCGGAATGCATGCTCAGCAAACCGCGTCGTCTGCTCAAACAGAACAAAAGATCAATCAGTTGTTGAGCAAGATGTCACTCGAAGAAAAAGTCGGCCAGATGGCGCAATATACGCTCGATTTAATCGGCAAAGGTGGAAATGCGTACGTTAGTGATGAACCGTTCGAAATTGATCCTGCAATGCTTGATACCGTCATCGGCAAATACAAGGTGGGTTCCATCCTGAACACGGCCAACAATCGTGCCCGCACGACTGAGGTGTGGGAAAAAGTTATTACTGCCATTCAAAAACGTGCGCTCAAAGAAACCGGAATTCCGGTGATTTACGGCATTGACTCCAATCACGGAACCACGTACACCGCCGGTGGAACGTTTTTTCCGCAGGAAATCGGTATGGCGGCCACTTTCAACACCGCGTTGATGGAACAAGGTTCGCAGGTCTCGGCCTACGAAACGCGCGCGAGCAACATTCCGTGGACGTTCAACCCCACAATGGACTTGGGTCGGGATGCCCGTTGGTCGCGCCAATGGGAAAGCTTCGGCGAAGACGCCTATCTGAATGCGCGGATGGCGGTGGCTTCAGTCGAAGGATTTCAGGGCGCTAACCGTAACCATGTCGGACGAGATCATATAGCCGCCTGCGTGAAGCATTACATGGGTTACGGCGTTCCTGTTTCGGGAAAAGACCGCACGCCCGCGGTAATTTCCGAGACCGATCTGCGTGAGAAATTTTTCGAGCCGTTCCGTGCGGCCATCGTAGAGGGTGGCGCGTTATCGCTGATGGTCAATTCGGGCATCATTAACGGTGTTTCCACGCATGCCGACTATCGCTTGGTAACGAAATGGATCAAAGAAGACCTGAATTTCGATGGCGTAATTGTTACCGATTGGGCCGATGTGCAAAATTTGCTGAGCCGCGATCATATCGTGCAGGATTACAAAGGTGCCGTGAAAACGGCGATCAACGCCGGAATTGACATGGTAATGGAACCGTATAACCTGAAATTCTGCCCCACGTTGGTGGAATTAGTAAATGAAGGCGAAGTGCCGATGAGCCGTGTTGATGATGCTGTTCGTCGTGTTTTGCGCTTGAAATTCCGGTTGGGATTGTTTGAAAAACCGTATTGGTCGCGAAACGAATATCCGCAGTTCGGAAGCGCCGAACACGCTGCCATTGCTAAAGCCGCTGCCGATGAATCTATCACGTTGCTTAAAAACCAAGACAATGTGCTTCCGATTAAAAAAGGTGCGCGGATTTTGGTGGCCGGACCTAACGGAAACTCGATGCGCACGCTCAACGGCGGATGGAGCTACTCGTGGCAAGGCGAAAAAACGGAAGAGTTTGCCGGACAGTACAATACCATTTTCGAAGCGTTGCAAAACAAGTTCGGAAAAGAAAATGTGGTGTATGAGCCGGGTGTAACGTATAAAATGGACGGACAATATTTCGAAGAAATCGTTCCCGAAATTCAGAAATCGGTTGCTGCCGCATCGGGAGCGGATTACATTGTGTTGTGCGTGGGCGAAAACTCTTATTGCGAAACGCCCGGTAATCTGGATGAACTCACGTTGTCCGCAAACCAGACCCAATTGGCATTGGCCTTGCAGAAAACCGGAAAACCGGTGATCTTGGTGCTCAACGAAGGCCGTCCGCGCTTAATTCGCACCATCGAACCTGGCGCAAAAGCGGTTGTTCAGGTGTATTTGCCCGGAAATTACGGTGGCGATGCACTGGCCGATATCCTGAGCGGCGATGTAAATCCGAGCGGGAAATTGCCGTACACCTATCCGAAATTTGAGCAGGGACTTATCACATACGACCACAAACCGAGCCAAAACATCCAAGGCAAAATGGAAGGCGCTTATGATTATGGGGCGCAAACCTCCGTGCAATATCCGTTCGGATTCGGCTTGAGTTACACCACGTTCGAATATTCCGGCTTGTCCGTTGATAAAAAAGAATTCGCCCCCGGCGATGAAATCACTGTAAGTGTTCAGGTAAAAAATACCGGTAATGTTGCCGGAAAAGAAGCCGTGATGCTTTTCAGCAGCGATTTGGTGGCATCGTTGTCGCCCGACGTGCGTCGTTTGCGCGCTTTCGAGAAAATATCGCTCAATCCCGGTGAAACTAAAACCATTACGTTGAAACTGCCCGCCAAGGACCTTGCTTTCGTGAACGAAAACGGCAAATGGACGTTGGAAGAAGGCGACTTCAAATTGCAGGTGGGAGATAAAATTGAAACGGTGCGCAGCACACAAACAAAAATTTGGGATGCGCCGAATAAATAAGCCGAAAAACTCCTTGACAGGAAAAATAAAACGGGAACACCTTCAAAAGTGTTCCCGTTTTTTATTGAATGAGAACAATCTTAGTTAAAAAACAGAAAACAAATGAACCGTTATCAACATTCAACGTTTAAAATTAAGTTTAACAATCAAAGTATTTTAAATATGAAGAAAGTCTTTTTTTTGTTTTGTGCTCTATTTATTGGCCATGCCGCTTACAGCCAGTACGGCAGTGAGTATAATTATGAATTGAATTGGGAATTAGATTCCAAAACGGGAAAATACAGGCCTGCTTACACGTACAGTGCTTCTGCGGGTAATTCTACTATTTGGTTGGACAGCGGTGCGGAAAAAAAGATAAAATCATCTCCCGCGAAATCCGAAAAACACCGTTTTGTGGAAGTGGCTGTTCCGAAAAAATGGAAAGTTGAGAAAAGTGCGGAGCGAATGAAAACTTCTGCTGCTGACGGAACGGAATTCACTGTATATAAAAGTTATGAATCAAGACTTTCGCAAGATGCCGAATTCAAATCGAATTGGAACCGGTTTTACCCCAACCGTAAAATGCCGGAAGTAAAAGCTCAAACATTCGATAATTTAGGGAAGGTGTTATTAGGAATTGATGTTATCGGTAATAAAGTGGAAGAACTGAGTGTAAACGCTTTAGTTGTAATTTTGTCCGAAGGCGTTTTTTACCCGTTAACCATTCATTTTCCAAGTTATGAAAGTTATGAGAAGCACTCCGGAGAAATGACCAAGTTCTTGGAGTCTTTTAAAACAAATCAAGCCGAAATTTCAAAGTAAATTCGCTGAACGAGAAATAAAACGAGAATGTTTTTAATGGTGTTCCCGTTTTTTTATTCCCAAATCAGAAATCTCAAATCCCAATTTATTTTACATTCTTTCAGGCACTTCAATTCCAAACAGTCCCATTCCTTTTTTGATGGTTAGCGCGATGTTTTTGGAAAGCAGCAGACGGAAATCACGTAGGGCTGTATTTTCTTCGCGCAGCATCGGGAAATCGTGGTAAAACTGGTTGTATTCTTTCACCAAGTCGTACACGTAATTACCGATAAGCGACACATTGTATTCCGTTCCCGCTTGCTCTACAACCGTTTTAAAATCGGCCAGCATTTGCACCAATCCTTCTTCTTTTTCCGAAAGTTGGATGGACGTTGCGAGTGTCGCAGGAATTTCGATTCCCTGCTCGTCTGCTTTGCGCAAAATGGATTGAATACGCGCGTGCGTGTATTCAATAAATGGGCCGGTATTCCCGTTAAAATCAATGGATTCTTTCGGATTGAACGTCATGTTTTTCTTCGGATCCACCTTCAGAATGAAGTATTTGAGCGCACCCATTCCCACCATACGGGCGATTTGGTTGGCTTCTTCGGGCGAAATATCGTCTAATTTACCGAGTTCGCGCGAGGTTTCGCGGGCGGTTTCAATCATTTCCGCCATCAGGTCGTCGGCATCCACCACGGTGCCTTCGCGCGATTTCATTTTGCCTTCGGGCAACTCCACCATGCCGTACGAAAAATTCACCAATCCTTTCCCGAACTCAAATCCGAGCATATCCAGCAGGATGGAAAGCACCTGAAAATGGTAATTTTGCTCGTTTCCAACCACGTAAATCATCGTGTTGATCGGATAATCGTCGAAACGCAGTTTGGCGGTTCCAATATCCTGCGTCATATATACCGAAGTGCCGTCGGCGCGAAGCAACAGTTTGTGATCGAGGCCGTAAGGCGTGAGGTCAGCCCAAACCGAACCGTCTTCTTTTTGATAAAACAAACCTTCTTTCAGTCCGCGCAACACTTCGTCTTTTCCGGCCAAATAGGTTTGCGATTCGTAATAAATCTTGTCGAACGATACACCCATTTCGCGGTACGTTTCGTCGAAACCGGTGTACACCCAGTTGTTCATCATCTTCCACAGGTTCACGGTCTCGGCGTCGTTGGCTTCCCATTGACGGAGCATTTCGCGCGCTTCCTGCATCAGCGACGATTGCTCTTCGGCTTGCTCTTTCGATAAACCTTTTGCTTGCAAATCAGCTAATTCAGCTTTGTAGTTCTGGTCGAACAACACGTAATATTCGCCGATGAGGTGGTCGCCTTTCTTTCCCGATGATTCGGGCGTTTCCCCGTTACCCCATTTCTGCCACGCGAGCATTGATTTGCAGATATGAATGCCGCGGTCGTTCACGATATTGGTTTTCACCACGCGTTTTCCGTTGGCCGCGAGCACTTCGCACAGTGAATGGCCGAGCAGATTGTTGCGCACGTGCCCCAAATGAAGCGGCTTGTTGGTGTTGGGCGACGAATATTCCACCATAAAAAGCGGCGCATCGTCCGTTACATGCGTGAAACCGAAATCGGGTTGCGCGTTGATGTTTTCGAGCAGATTTACCCACACTTCCGAAGCGATGCTGAGGTTCAAAAACCCTTTTATCACGTTAAATTCAGCGATAACGGGCGACTTATCGGCCAAATATGCGCCGATTTCCTGAGCCGTTTGTTCGGGATTTTTTCTTGATATTTTGAGCAACGGAAACGTTACGAGTGTGTAATGCCCCTTAAATTCCTTTTTTGTTTTCTGAAGCGTGATTTGCGGTGCGTCCACATCCGCGCCGTATAATTCTTTTATTGCGCCGATAACGGCGTTTTGGAGGATATTTTCGATGTTCATTGTTGTGAATTGCTGATTGAGAGTGCAAAGATAACAAGAATTTGCGATTTACGATTTCGGATTTGGGATTGAATGTGGCGGTGCGCTGCACCTTCGATTTGTAAATGCCGTTACAAGCTACAAAGATTGGCGCCGCGCCGCGGCTTAATTGTCGTGTGTTGTGGCGGCTGTGGTTTAGCTGCGTAGCAGCGCTGATATTTGTAGTATTGAGAATTGTTTACAAACCCAAGGTGCAGTGCACCGAAATATTCCCAAAATCTCAATCAAAAAAATCGAACAAATACGCCTCGTTATAATTAATATCGTTCTTCGCCAAAATCTCCAAATATTCTTCTCTGAACGACTTCTTTTTATGATGATTTTCCTGATTCAAAATGTATTTCACGACCGAGTCTATTTGCGATTTCGAATGCGTAAATGCGCCATATCCCAATTGCCACTCAAATTTGAATTTCGAGAATCTATTCTGATTTACCCAAGCATTGGAAGATGTTTTTATTTCTTCCACCAATTCTGGAATTAGTTGATTTACATTGTACCCGATAAGAATATGCACGTGGTTTTCCATTGCATAAATTGCAAGAAGTTTGTGCGAATTGTTTTGTACAATGCCGGTAATGTATTTTTCGAGATCATCTTTCCACTCTTTTTTGATGAGTGCTTCGCGATTTTTAGGCGCGAAAACAACATGTACGTAACATTGCGTGTAGGTGTTTGCCATACGGTTTTATGTTTGTTGATGAGAAAAACAAAGATAGGAAAATATTTAGGATTGAGCATTTTATATTTCGGTGCGCTGCACCTTAGGTTAGGAAATGATGTTGCGAGCTACAAAGATTGGCGCCGCTCTGCGGCTCAGCCTTCTGCAGTATTTGGATTGGTTGCTGCAGGATTAGCTGCGTAGCAGCGATAATATTTGTAGCCCGATGAATGATTGGAGAATTGAAGGTGCGGCGCACCGAAATATCTAAATTGATAACGTTGAATGTTTTCATTTTATGCATCAGACCGGCTTAGAGCGGTCAGATGCTTTTTCTCCCACTCACCCTCTCTCCAAGTCGCCTTCTCCCCAAGTCACCCTATCTCCCTCTCGCCGCCTTATCCACCAAATACACCAACGATTTATACGCCACGCCGCTATTTATCGACAACCCAATTTCGCACGTCCGGCTGTTTGAATACCCTTCGGTTGCATCTCCGATGCCGTGTTTGAGCGGCGCGAGCGCCGAATTGTTGAGTTCGGGATAGAAAAACCCGCGGTCGCCCGCCCATCCGCAACAACGAACATCCTCGGGAACGATGACTTTTTCAGCGCAAAGCGATGCTACATTGAACAATTTTTCTTCCAATTGCATTTTCGTGCTGCTGCACGTAGTGTGGACGGCGACGGAAATCGGTTTTTTTTCAAACGTAAGCCGGTCTAACAGAAAATCGTGAATAAACTCCACTTGGTCGTATAATTTCAGGCGCGGGTCGAGGGTTTCGCGCATGTGCAGCAAGCATGGGCTCATATCGCACACGATAGGCAATTCGCCGTTTCGACTTGCTTTCATTAACGCTTCGTTCAACTCGTTTTCTTTTTGCTGCGCCTGTTTGCGAAAACCTTTGCTGCTAAACGCCATTCCGCAGCACAATTTGTCTTTTTCTTCGGGAATAATCACGGTGTAATCGGCTTTTCGCAACAATGACAACATTTTTTGCGGTACGTCTTCGTTTTCGTTGTATCCGAACGACGGCCCGCCCATCGATCGGGTAATGCACGACGGAAAATAAACCGCCATCGGCGCATCGGCATTGTCGGTAGGGAAAATGTTGCGCACGATTTTCCGGCTTCCCGACGGCGTGTATCGTGTCCACAACGGAAAAACGCCATCGCCCATTTTGTACAACCCTTTCGTAACGCTCTCCATTTGATTGTAACCTACGGTTTTCCCGATGGAATGGGGGATTTTCAATACTCCGCGCAATACCAACGTTAGGGGCGACATATTGTTGGCAATTCCGCTTGCGATGCCGTTAGCAAATTTTCCGTTTTCGGTCCACCGAAGCTCTTTTACCAACTTTCCCGTATCGATTCCTACAGGGCAGGCAATGGCGCACAAACCGTCAGTGGCACACGTTTCGTTGAACTCGTACGACATTTCCTTCGCCCATTTTTCGCGCGTTTTTTTATCGGAATTATTTTCGGCAAGTTCCGTCAGGCGACGAAACGCCACAATGCGTTGTCGAGGCGTGAGCGTAAGGTTTTTCGACGGACAATTCACTTCGCAAAAGCCGCACTCGATACATTTGTCAATCAGTGGATTGGCAGACGGAATATTTTTCAGGTTTTTGATAAAAACTTCTTTATCGTCGTTGATGATCACGCCCGGATTCAGCATATTTGTTGGATCAAAAGCCGATTTTATCCGTTTCATCAGTCCGTAAATCTCTGTACCCCATTCC
>JAQVEB010000255.1 GCA_028698105.1 Petrimonas sp.
CTGAAATTATGGGCTTTTAGCCCAAGATTATTATAAATTTCGGCTAAAGCCTATCTGTCCTGTGTCTCCAAAACCACGTCCTAAAGGGACGTGGCAATTAATGTAGGACATTATGCGGATAATCATATAATCATATAATCATATAATTTAATTAAATAGATGCCTCCTTTCGTCGGCTCCGATAATCGGGATTTCCGCTTTGCTCCAACATGACACTGACTTGAAGCCCAACTATCTGCGGTTGTCATTTCGAACGAAGTGAGAAATCTATAATAACTCTTCCACAATGGCGATTTCTTCTTCGGTTAATCCGTAGAGCTGGTACACCATTTGGTCTATTTCGCGATCGGTTTGGGTGATTTGTTGTTGAATGGCCTGCGCTTTTTGCTGTTCTTCGGCGAAATAGGTTTCCCATTCCGATTCCTGACTGAGCGACAGGCTGATTTTTGCTTTTTTCAACTCTTTCACAAACTCGCCGAAGGTAAGTTGATGCCAGTTTTGCAGTTTGCCCGAAAAACTTTCCACCCCGAAACGACGGCTCATTAACCGGATAAATTTTCCCGACAGTTCCTGCAATTCTTTGTTAAGAGACAGCATTTGGTCGGCTTTGGTAACAAAAGGTTGTTGTTCAATATTTGCAATTAATAGAATAGGGAAATCTTTGAAATGTTGTAATTTAACTTTAGGAAATAAATCGTCAAACTCCGAATATTTATTTTTGAAATAAAAATACATTAATTTAGAACCTAATATTGAAACAACATATTTTGGAGAAATATTTTTTTCTAAAAATCTTGCTATAAATACACTTTGATCGATAATAAAATCTTGATCTAAAAAAGTAACAAGAAGTTTTCCTCTATCAGGTATTTGCCTTAGCACAATTCTTTCCCCAACAAAAAAATCTTCTTCACGTGGTTCTGCAAGCCAATCTCCATAACTGATAAATGAGTCATTAGTCCATTGAAAATAATAAAATCCAATATTCTTTCCACGCAAATACGGTACAAAGGTTTCATCTCTCTTTCTATTAGATTGATAAGGATCAGCGGCTATTAATTCTTTAGTATGACCGACTCTTTTATGATAAACCCCAACACCTCTTCCAATTTTGCAAAAGTCATTCAATTTACTTTTGTCCTTTTCTATTTTAGAGATGAGATTTAATGTTCTTTTATCAGAAAAAATGTCTATGTTTAAATTGGGGGTTTGATAAAATTGAGATTGTTCGGAAAAGTGCTTTATCTCTATTTCGGTGTTATTTATTGATGAAATTCTAATTCTTGGATTTAATATTTCTTTATTTTGAATACTTAGGATAATCGTATCAACTGTCGCATCAATAAAAACGCCATTAGGTGCATTTACTATCTCATCAATAAAAAAGTTTTCTAAAACAAATTTCCTGACATCTTTAAGAAATATATTATTTAACCAAGAATTAGGAATAATATAGCTACCGGAGCCATTCTTTTTCAGTAAAAACTTAAATTTTTCGACAAACAGCAAGTATGTATCTATTTGATATATAGCAGTCTTGTAATTATTATAATAAAAGTGCTTTTCTGTTTCATCAAAGTTCATACCTTTAGCATTCACATACGGCGGATTTCCAATTACCACATCAAATCCGCCCCGGGCAAAGATATGCGGAAATTCCTGCTGCCAGTTGAATGCTTTGTCGCCCGCCACATCGGGATCTTCGATAAGCGAGTTCCCGCATTTGATGTTGTTGTTCAGATCGTTCAACTTCCGTCGCGGGCGGGCGGTGCGCAGCCAAAGCGAGAGTTTGGCAATTTCTACGCTTTCTTCGTTCAAATCCACGCCAAACAGGTTGTTTTCGAGAATACTCACTTCCACATCTTCAAATACAAGCCCAAATCCGGTAAGTTTTGCTTTTAACTCATCTATATAATGATGCTCGCCGATGAGAAAATCGAGCGCCTGATTCAAAAACGCTCCGGAACCGCACGCGGGATCGCAAATAGTCAAGTGCAAGAGCCATTCGCGATAGGCTTCAAGCTTATCCAGCAACGGTTTTTTGGTGGTTATGTTTCGTTTGCGTTCGCCCAGATAATCTTCCTCAACAATGCCCAAATCCTGTTTCTTTTCGTCGCACAACTTGCCCACGGTGTTTTCCACAATGTATTTGGTGATGTATTTTGGCGTGTAGTAAACGCCGTCTTTCTTGCGCTTGGTTTTGTTTTTATCCACGGCGCGGCCTTCGATGCGTGCTTTCACTTCATCAATCTCGTTGAGCGAATTTTCGAAAATATGCCCAAGAATGTTCACATCCACTTCGCTCACATAATTATATTCCGAAAGTTTAAGCGTGTGTTGGTGCAGCACATCGTCATCAATAACAATGGCGTCGAGCAGCGCGTCGGGTTTGAACAGTCCGCCATTGTAAGCGAAAACATCGTCCTTTTGCCCTTTAAACCCCGTGTTCATGTATTCGAAATATTTTTTGAAACGGCTGTAGAGCGGCGTGTACGCGTCCAATTCTTTCAATTGTTCCCATTGATTCAGGATTTTTCGCATGGAGTTGGGTGGCAGCAGGTTGCGGTCTTCGGCAAAAAAGATAAACAGAAAGCGATCGAGCAGTTTTTGTGATTTCTTGAATAGTTCCAGTTCATCAAACTGCACATTATTATCTACCATGTTGCGAAACAATTCCTGCTTGAACCGGGAATAGTCTTTGTACAACTCTTTGGTTACCTTGTCTTCTTCGCTGATGGATGCTGTTTTTATTTTCAGCGGAAGGTCGGTACGTATGTTTTCGTAAGCCAGACAAACCCACAGCGAGGCGAATTCTTCTTCTGTGAGTGTAAACAGGTTGAATTCGATGTGTTCCACTGCGTTATCAATATAAAAACGCAGTTTTTCGAAATTGGATATGATGACATACGTACACCCGGGTTGATTGTTTTTGTAGCCGAACGCCTGTGTTTCTATTTTGTCGAGATCGGTAGTTTCGGTTCCTTTGAGTTCGATGACGGCTTTTACGTTTCCGTTCACGATGATGGCGCCGTCGGCTTTCTTGCTGTCTTTCACGTTTTTATACTCGGTGGTCAGGTTGTAATTTCCGGTGGGATTGAGTGTGTAGCCCAGCACGCGCACGAACAGATCGCGCAAGAAACCTTCCTGATACTGTGCTTCCTTACTGCTGCGGATGTTTTCCTGGACGGCGGCGTTGTGGAAAGTGGTTTTATACATGCCGTAGGCAGCTTGCACCTGTTCGCGGTTCAGGGCACGAAGGTATTTATCGAGTACGGTTTGTTGGAAGAATGCCATAAAATGGTTGTTTAAGAGTTGGTGCAAATATACAAAAACCAATTCTTAAATAACTATATGTGCGAGCGGATTTTGCAAATTTGCAAAAGCCACTCCGATTTTTAGGGAACGGGTTTTGCACAGCTGCAAAGGTCACTTTTTTTTTCCTGAACCGGGTTTTGCACGGCTGCAAAGGTCACTTTTTTTTCCTGAACCGGGTTTTGCACGTGTGCAAAACCAGGAATTTGCCCCATTTTTAACATTTTTTACTCTTCTAAGGTAATATCAGGAGAAAAAAGCGGATGAAAAATGCTTGCAAATGGCGAAGAATACGTCAAAAGTGGGTTTTGCACGGTTGCAAAACCCACTTTTATTTTTTGAACCGACCTTTGCACGTTTGCAAAAGTCGTTATCAGGCTGTTTTTTGTTAAGGTACGTTTTTCAATGTCGTTTTGTTAAAATTGAAGCCGTAAGCGGTTTAAAAATATCAGAATGCAATTTTTTTTGAATAAAATCTAAGAAAAGTTTTGTTGTTTGATTTTTTTACTTTTACTTTGCAAACAAATTCGTACACAATGCATCATAATCATATTGATATTCTAGTCATTTCTATTCTGCTTCTGGATAACTTCGGAGGGTGAGACCGGCATATCAATATAAAATCAACGAACGATTAAAAAATAAAGATAACCTTTCTCACCGTGTGGGAAAGGTTTTTTTCTTGTAAAAAACGAAGAAAATTTTAGGTTATATGGAAAGAATTTATGTTTTCGACACCACGTTGCGCGACGGAGAACAGGTTCCCGGATGTCAGTTGAACACCATCGAGAAAATTCAGGTGGCCAAAGCGCTGGAGTTGCTGGGCGTGGACGTGATAGAAGCCGGTTTTCCGATATCCAGCCCCGGAGATTTCAATTCGGTTATCGAAATTTCAAAAGCCGTTACGTGGCCGGTGATCTGCGCGTTGACACGCGCCGTTGAAAAAGACATTGAAGTGGCTGCCGAATCGCTCAAATACGCCAAACGGAAACGCATTCACACCGGAATAGGCACCTCCGATGTGCACATCAAGCACAAATTTAACTCCAACCGCGAAGAGATTATCGAACGTGCCGTAAAAGCCGTGAAATATGCCCGTCGTTTTGTGGACGATGTGGAATTCTACGCCGAAGACGCCGGCCGCACCGATAACGAATACCTCGCGCGTGTTGTGCAGGCCGTTGTGAACGCCGGTGCAACCGTAGTCAACATTCCCGACACTACCGGTTACTGCTTTCCGGACGTTTACGGCGCCAAAATAAAGTATCTTGTTGATAACGTGGATATGAAAAACGCCATTCTTTCCACGCATTGCCATCAGGATTTGGGAATGGCCACTGCCAATACCCTTTCGGGAGTGCTCAACGGCGCCCGTCAGGTGGAAGTAACCATCAACGGGATTGGCAAACGTGCCGGAAACACGTCGCTCGAAGAAGTGGTGAGGGCGCTCAAAAGCCACAAAGACCT
>JAQVEB010000256.1 GCA_028698105.1 Petrimonas sp.
ACGAAACGCGGAGCGCTGCATGCTTTCCTTCGCAATCAGATTCATGCCGGTCGGCAGGTATATGTGGTTTTTCCGCTCATCGAAGAAAGCGAGAACCTCGATTTGCGCAGCCTCGAAGAAGGTTACCTGCACATCAAAGAGTCGTTCCCCGAATTTACCGTTGGCAAGATGCACGGACGCATGAAACCTGCCGAAAAAGACGAGGTGATGCGCCGTTTTTTGGCAAACGAGGTGCAGATACTCGTATCTACAACGGTGATCGAGGTTGGCGTGAATGTTCCCAATGCTTCTGTCATGGTGATCGAAAGTGCCCAGCGTTTCGGGCTGGCACAATTGCATCAGTTGCGCGGAAGGGTAGGGCGAGGTGCCGACCAATCGTATTGCGTCCTGATTACACCTTACGAATTGTCGGCCGATACGCGCAAGCGCATCGAGATTATGACGGAAACCAACGATGGGTTCTTGATTGCCGAGGCCGATCTGAAGCTTCGCGGTCCCGGCGATTTGGAGGGTACACAGCAGAGCGGCATTCCTTTTAACCTTAAAATTTCGGATATCGTGCGCGATAACGATATTCTGTTTCGTGCGCGCGAAGTTGCCGAGGAAATCATTGTGAAAGATCCCAATTTGGAACAACCCGAACATTTGGTATTGAGACAACAGCTGAACCGGTTGTCGGGCAATCGGTACGACTGGGGCAGAATCAGCTAACCTCTCCCTCTCCTTGCTCCTTTTATTTGTTCAAGAGCTGTTTGTCTGCCCATTTAATATATTGCTCCCAGTCGAAATCGGTTACATCGTGTTCACCGCTTCGGATGTGGTATGCCACAGTATTGTGAATAGGTTGGTTGACAGGCGGCATGTCTTGCGAGGGTATTCCTTTTTTTCCAAAAAGTTCGTAAACCGGGGTAGCAAAATAAGCACCTAAAAATTCTCCCCGAGGGTCGGCCCAGAGATCCTTTTCAGCACTTGCCACATAAACAGGGCGTGGCGCTATAAGGGCAATTAGTTCGTGTTGATCAACGGGAAGTGCATCTTCGTTATCGTTGTATTTGTTGAAATTTTTGCAAAACCAATGCGGAAAAGCCGTGTTGATGCGTGCTATTGTTTCTCCAAACCGTCTTTTCGAAAGCGCTGTCCCACCACATCCCGAATTATTGGAAATGACAGCGGAAAAACGTTCATCTTGTGCTCCTGCCCAAAGTGCGGTTTTACCCAACCTCGAATGTCCAAAAACAATAACCTTTGATGCATCCACATCTTTATCTTGTTCAAAATAATCCATTGCACGACTCAATCCCCATGCCCATGCGGAGATGGAACCCCATTCGTCGGCAGCAGGGATTTGTTGTTCTTTAACATAGCAAAAAGGATGTATTCCGTCTGAAAAATCGTCTCTGTCGGGGTCAACCTCACAATAAAAAATTGTAGCCAATCCATAACCGGCATGAATAATTTTTTCAACCGGCCACCGATTGGCGCGAACCCCGCGTGATGCTTCCGTCAATTGATGATTGGCAATTCCCAACGATTCGTTGTTTTGCGTCCATGCATTGGATATCAGAACATTTGGGTCGTTGATAATTGTATGATTGCCGTAAAAATTATATCCTAAAAATAAAGGTGCTTTTTCTACCCCTTTGGGTAAATACATCAAGATAGTGAAGCGAAGTGCATGATTGTCTTTTTTGAAAATAAGATCAACCTGTTTGCGGCAGGCTTTACCATCGAGGGCGTTGCTGCTTTGTTCCACTACTTCCCATTGGTGAACAGGAATTTTGCACGGCACTTTTCCGTACACGTTTTCGGAAAAAAACGCAAGCAATTCGGGTCTGCGTTCCTCGATCCATTCGCCGGGGGTTTTTATTTTTTTGCCGGAGAATGTTGTTAATGGATCGGGCAATTCGAATTTCGGAACTTTGTTTTCGTCATAGTTGGGCTCCGATTGGGGGACAATTTGCCCAAAAATTACGAGGAAAGTCGACAACAATACCAATGTGAGAATAATAAATCGTGTCGTCATAATGAAAAGGATGAATGATTTTGCTTTCTGAATCCGAAAAGTACTATTTTCGGGGAGATTTTCAAAGTTTTGTAACCGAATAATTGGAAAATATCAACCGGAAGGTTGTACTTCTATTTTAAACTTACGTGAATTCCGTCAACGAGTTAAACCGGGGTTTTTGTGTTCATTGAAATATTCCCGAAACAGGATAAACTGATTTCGGTGTGCACAAAAGGTTTATTATTCCTTTTTTCGGATTTTCCGACAAAAACGGAACAAATTTTTATCTTCCGTCGGGAAACGGGGATAGCGTGCACGAAAATTTTATCCTGTTTCGGGAAACGCATGTTAACACCAACCACCGAAATTCTTCCGTCGGATTTTCCGACGAGAGATGAAGAAAAACGTATCCTGTTTCTGAAAATCCGACGGCTGAGATTTAAGTTTTTTAACTTCAAAACCGCTTCATTTCAGCAGTAAATTCACCTTTTTTGTTAAAGCATATTATCAGGATGCCGGTAAATCGAAATTTTTATATACATCGAAAAATCCGACGGAAGATAAAAAATTTTTTCATTGATCCCGGAAAACGATTTTCAAGGCCCTATTGTCCTTTTTTATCGTATATCGTTCAGGGAATCAGCAATTAAAGTGTGGTGCGTATAGGCAGAAAAATAAACCCCTGTTGTTTTTAATGCGTTGTATAACTCACGCCGGCAGTGAACCAAAAACCGGGTTGGGGTACATTGCCCAAATCGATGTATGAGGTATCGAATATGTTGTTGGCATTGGCGAAGAAACGGAAATGTTTCATCGTGTAATCTACTTTGATATCCAACACCGAAAAGGGTTTGTATGTGGCTTTTTCTGCAGGTTTTCGATCTACATATCGTACGTACGATCCCACACGGTCTTGCCGGCGGAAATTCCAACTCACGGAAAGGTTTTTTACGATTTCGTGATAAAGGACTGCCGTGAATTTATGCCGTAAATGGTTAAGGGTGTAGTTCGATATCAGTTCATCTTCCACCAGATTCTGATGCAAATAGGTATAGCCTAATCGGAATTTTTTGAACGGCTGATGATTGCCAAACCACTCCTGCAAATTGAGCGAAAGATTGGTTTCGATGCCCTTTTTATTGATTCGGGAATGATTTCTCGATTCCCACAGCGCGTCGGGATCGGGTTTTACCCAGTCGATCAGGCTGTCGCCCCGCATGTAGAATGCCGATGCTTCCGCACTTACAATGCGGTTTCTGAATTTGATGCCGGTTTCCCATGCTTGTGAGCGCTCGGCTTCCAGATCGGTATTGCCGGTGTGGGTTGCGGTGGTATAATACAGTTCGGTGAACGTGGGCATGCGTGTTGCCTTGTTCCACGAAGCATAGATGCTTACAGAATTGCTTGGTCGAAACGATGCGTTGACGGCCGGATAAAAGGTGAATTTATCGACAATGGCCGTATTGTGATTCAGCAATCCACCGAGCGATAAGGTAAATTTGTTGGTTACGAAACTGTGTTCGGCAAAATAACTGATGTTGGTACGGCTATCGGATTTGGTGTATTTTCCGATGGGTTCATTCATGGGCTTTCCCAACACATTGCTGAGGATACTTTCGTTGCGGAACTCGCCACCGAAGCTTGTAATGCCCCATGCCGAGGCATATTGCATAGTAAGATTGGCACCGAAAACATCGCTTCGGTGATAGTTATGACCGGTGTACCAGTCGGGGATGCCGGGTGTTCCATCGCGAAAGAGTTGGAAACAGTCGTAATGCCTGTTCCAGTAAAGTACGGGAACAACTTTCAGTTGTCCGTTGGTTTCCCCTTTTATTGATGCGAAAATGGTTTCCGTGTCGTCGAACTGATTGGGATACGCTGCTGTGTAAAACGTATTGGCTCCGTAATCTTTGTCGTTGTATCCCAATTGGAGATCGAGCGTGTTGTTTTTTATGTTGAACCGGCTTTGCCATAACACGTTTAGTAGCTGATAATCGCTGTTGGCAATGTATCCGTCGGAGCGGTCATACCCTGCGGATAATTGGTGTACGGCAGAGGGGGTTTTCAATGCGCCGCGTGCTTCGGCACCAAAAAGCCCGTACATGCCGCCTTCTGTTTTGGCATACGCGTTTGAAAGCGTGTCTTTTTTGGTGATAATGTTGATTCCCCCTGCGAAAGCCCCGGCACCATAGGCCAACGATGCAGGTCCTTGGATGATTTCGATATGTTCGATGTCTGAAAGATTGAGGGGAATGTCGAAACTGTAGTGTCCGGTTTGAGGATTGGTAAGGTTAATTCCGTTGAGAAGAATGGCGGTTTGATCGAATGATCCGCCGCGAAGTGAAATGTCCGCCTGTACGCCGTGCGGTCCGCGTTGCAGGACATCAACTCCTGCCACATAATTTAGAAGATCTTCCGTACTTCGGACGGGCGCAGCCTCAATGTCTTGTTGCGTAATGATGGTGACCTGCTTGGCTGCTTGACTCAGAGGCAGGTCGGCCTTCGAAGCGGTGACCACCACCTCGTCCAGTTCTCGCAACAGCATGCTGTCGGCAGAGGTTTCGATACGGGTTTGTTCAACAGGGTTCACCGAAGCCGAATGAGCATTCATCAATGCACATCCCGAAAGTACCCCGATGCTTACTACTTTGTGCAAGCTGTTAAAAACGCTGTACGATTTTCGGGCAAATCGTTTAAAACGAAATGCCTTTAACGAAGTTGATTTTGATTGTTTTTGTTTGTTCATAAT
>JAQVEB010000257.1 GCA_028698105.1 Petrimonas sp.
TGCATATTCCACTAAAACAAGGATTAAGAGCGCAAATGGTGGTTGAGGCTCTCGAAACCACCATAAAGCTCCCCAATATTTTCCGTTCAAGTTTAGCGTCAGCGTAATTTGGGCGCAAAGCGACAGGTAGTTCGGAAACTTGCGCTAATGAAAAAGAAGTGAAGAAATATCATAACCCCTGCACTGCCTGACGGCAGCGCTTGTCCCCTTATCTTAAGGGGACTGTTCAGATGGTGTGATCCCATAATTGAGAATTAACAAGAAATGGGAAGTAGAGAAATAAGAATTTTAAATTACGAATTTTCATAACCGTAGAATTTATTCTGCGGCATGAATCCCCGTCTGAACCCTGCCCGGAAGGCAGAACATTTATTCGCCACGAAGGCGCAAATACGCGAAGTTGAATATTATCCTGCATCATCCGGAATTCATCAGTAAATCGATAAATCATCTAATCGATCAGTGTTCTTTTTGCCGGCGCTGACATCCGTCTGTGGACTTGTTGGCGAAACCTGACAGGTCTTCGAGACCTGTTAGATACTATGATAAAAAGCAAATTAAATTAGTTTTCAGCTTAAAATTGTTGTCGTTGTATCGGATTGCAAAATCATGGCATCGATGAGAAATATCGATTTGGCGGTAAGATTAAAAAATGCGAAAAAATATGTTTTTATTAAATTAAAAAATAAAATCAATTATATTTGGACGTAATTTTTTAAGATCAACAAAAGCAAATATCATGGATTATACCAGATTGTTACTCATTAAATTTCAAAATTCTATTTTGTCTGACGAAATTGAATCATTTAGAGGTGCCATAATATCTCATTTGAAAGATAAAGATATTCTTTTCCATAATCATTTGCCCGAAGGAGAAGGATTGCGCTATTCATATCCGTTGATCCAATATAAGCGTATCAATCGCAAAGCGGCCATTTTGTGCATCGGCGTCGGCACAGAAGCCATCGGGAAACTCTTTGCCGATTCCGAAATGGAGCTCACCTTAACCGACCGTAAAGAAAAATTCATGATCGACAATGTGAAAGCGTATCAACATCGCATACAGGTATGGGAATCCAAATTCGGTTATCGAATCCGTAAATGGCTGGCTCTCAATCAGGAAAATTACGAAAAATATAACCGGATAGAAGGGTTGGGCGAAAAAACCCTTTTCCTCGAAAATATTCTGAAAGGCAATATCCTTTCGTTTGCCAAGGGATTAAATATTTTCATGGACAAACAGGTGGAATGCAAGATAACACGGCTGAGTGAGCCTTCGATTACCCGCTATAAAGGGTCGAAGTTGTCGATGTTCGATGCCGAATTCAGCACCAATGTGTCCATCCCCGACTATGTGGGATTGGGGAAAGGGGTGAGCCTTGGTTATGGAACAGTCATCAAGGCCCTCAACAAAAGCAAAAACGATCATATTACAATGAACTTATGAATAATATCGGAGAAAAAATTTATTTGAGTGCTCTCTTGCACGATATTGGCAAATTTTATCGCATGGCCGATCCGGGCAATACGACTACGAGCCGTTTTCTGAATGCCGAAATCAAAGAAAAGGCAAAAGATTTTATTACGTCGAAGGAAAGCGAGCCCAATTGCGAGCACGTGCTTTGGAGTGCACAATTTGTTATGGATCACGAAATCGCTTTTCGCCGTCTTTTTGGGGAAAGTGTGTGTGATTTTTCGGATGCTGATAGCCTGATCTCATTGGTTGGAGGTCATCATTCGGATCAGAAATCGGCTTTGGGCGCACTCATCAGCCGGGCCGAAGCTTTGTCGTGGGGGGTAGATGAAGAAACGCGACGTGAAAGTTTTAACCCAAGTTGCAGCAATTACGTTCCATTGAGTTAAACTATAGTTAAAAACGGGCAAAATCATGCTTTAGATGTACTTTATTTTCCGTAATTTCTCGTAGGGGGTACGGGAAAAAATAATTCAAGCGATTCAGGGAGGGTTAATGACGTTTGTAGTACTCAGGGGGGTATTGTTTGATAAGAAAAAGCGGACTACCTTTGGCCGTTATGTATTTCAAATCGGTCATACGCAGGAATCCCGAAACGGCACGTTACGAAGGATATTATCGTTTGGTAGAAAGCTACCGGAACGTATCGGGGCGCATCTGTCACCGACCGCTGCTCACGATCGGTTTTTTGCCGTATGAAGTAGAAAAGCTGAACGACATCCGTCGCATATTAACCGACCGGTTAAACCGCACCCCGAATGTTTTTGAACAAGGAGATGAAGAAGCTGTTCGCTGGGCAGACATCTATTGGCAGCAATTGGTCGAAAGCGGCAAGATCGATGTGTCGGACAGGGCATATGAGGAAAAGAAGCGTATGGTAAACATCGATGAACTTCTTCTAAAGGATGGCAGGGAAGCAGGAGCGGAATGGATGTGCTATCAGGGGATGGAACAGCTGCGCTTCAGGGAAAAGCTGGAAGAGATGGGATGGGAAGAAGAACAGATACGGTTAGCCTTTACGCAAATCATCAGTCGGGCCGTTTATCCCCACTCCGAACTTCGCACCACGCGGTGGATACAGGAGAACTCAGCCGTATGCGAGATTACCGGATATCCGATGGAAAAGATTACCAAAGACAAGCTCTACCAAAGCGCATTGGACTTATACCGGGTAAAGGACAGGCTGGAAGCGCACCTCTCCAAACGGACGAACGAACTTTTCGATTTGCAGGACAAGATCATCCTTTACGATTTGACCAACACCTATTTTGAAGGAGAAAAGAAGGGGAGCAACTTAGCCCGTTTCGGGCGGAGCAAGGAAAAGCGGAGCGATGCCAGGCTGATTGTTCTGGCCTTGGTAGTCAATGCAGAAGGATTTATCAAATACTCGGATGTATTCGAGGGCAATATGTCGGACAGCAGCTCCCTGCCAGGAATCATCGACAGGATACGGGTACGTACGGCGGAGAGTCAATGCCGTGCCATTGTTGTACTGGATGCCGGTATAGCTACTGAAGAAAATCTGGCACTGATCCGGGCCAATGGATACGACTACGTGTGCGTGAGCCGAACAAAGATAAAGGATTACGCCATTGGCCCCGAAGGGAAAGTATGCAAAGTAAACACCAAAAACGATGAGACGGTAACCCTTGAAAGGGTGCAATCGGCTGGCATGACTGATTATTTGCTGAAAATAAGCAGTCCGGGGAAAGCCCTGAAGGAAGGCTCGATGAAAAATCAGTTTGAGAGCCGGTTTTTGCAGGAAATAGAGAAGATAAGGCAATCGTTGGGGAAGAAACATGGAGTAAAGAAGATAGACAAAGTACATCAACGCATTGGCAGGGCAATTGAAAAGTATCCCTCAGCTGTACGGTTTTACTCTATTGAGGTAAGAAGCGAGCAAGACACGGCCACCGAAATTATTTTGACGAAAAAAGAAAACTCTATCGAGGCTGAAGAGCGTTTGGGGGTTTATTTCATCCGAACATCTCTGAAAACGGAAGGAGAAGAAACCCTCTGGATCATTTACAACACCATTCGTGAGGTAGAGAGCGCTTTCCGATGTCTGAAGACCGATTTGGATTTACGTCCCGTTTATCATAAAAACGACGATGCTACGCTGGCACATCTGTATCTTGGTTTGCTTGCCTACTCTCTGGTGAATACCATTCGCTATCAGCTGAAGGCAAAAGGGATCCACCATGACTGGCAGGAAATCGTGCGCATAACCAACACGCAAAAGGTGGTTACCACGTATGGAAAAAACAATTTCGGTGAAACCATTTATGTGCGTCGTTGCACCGATCCAAACGAAAAAGTCAAGACGATTTATCAGGCATTGGGGTACAGAAATTATCCCTTCGTCAAACGAAAATCTGTAGTACACAAATCGGAATTCAAAAAAAATCAATTTTCCGGTTTTCAGCAAATTAACGATGGTTAGCTGCAATCTGGGTTAATGATTTGTATAAAAATCAAGCAGAATTATACCGATTTATCGCAGAATTACGGATAGAAGATATTGCCACGGCAAATATTCAAGTTTACCAAAAACTGATAAATTGTACCAATGAAATTGGGAAACTCGGTAGTTACTTGCAAGGTGTTGGCAATTATTCTCGAGAACTACAACAAGTGGTTACTGAGATTCAAAAATATTTCAACCAAGAACTTGAGCAATTAACGCGACGTGAAACGTTATTTGCCGAAACGATTAATAAAATTGATTTCAACACAAAAGAAGCATTAGACGATTTCAACAGGCACTTTTCTGCTTCGTTGCAAAAAACGCAGGAGACATTCGAACATATAATTTCAGAAATTGACGACACATTGAGAACACAGCAGGAAAAACTCAAGACTGCTCTCGATAATCAAAACGTACTTATAATTCAATCGATTGATGACCAACAAAAGGCATTAGAAATGAAACTACAAGACACTACAAAACTTGTAGATGAACTAGACAAAATAAGTGACAAAATAGCAAATATTACACGATTGGAACAAACAATGAAAGATCAGAATAGGAAGTTTGATGCGTTGCTTAGCGAAATCGCTAAACTATCCCAAATAAAGGCAACAGGAGGAGAAATTAAAATTGCGTCCCAACCCAATAAGACTGTAAAAATTGCATTGCTGACTACCGGAGGTATTCTTTCATTGGCAGGGCTTTCCTATTTTATTCCTCAATTTATAAAATGGATTTCTGAATTATTGAAATGGCTTTTTTGATCTTTTAAAAGATGACAAAACT